>JALYRN010001280.1 GCA_030855295.1 Myxococcota bacterium
CGCTGGTCGTGCTGCTCGGCGGCACGCGCGCGCTGGGGGACGGCCGCGCGTGGCCGTGGCTCGTCGCGCTCGGCGTACTCGACCGCGTGGTGCGGCCGCTCGCGCTCGATCATCCGCTCGAGCGTTTCGCGCTCGGATGCGTGCTCGGCGTCGGCGTGGCGCTCGCGATCACGCGCGCGGTGCGCTGGACCGTTGGGCTCGCGCGCCGTCGCGCGACGATCGTGCGACGCCTCGGCGCGCGCACGTCGTAGCCGGAGCGCTGGACACGACGGCGCGCGTCAGCGGAACGTGATCTCGGTGAGCGGCTGCCGGTATCGCGGCGGCCAGCTGCCCCAGCACCACATTCGGCCGCTCTCCGAGACGGCGCACACGGAAGCGCCGGCCGCGCCGATCCACGCGGCCGGCTCGGGCAGCGCGATCATCGCCCACTCGTCGGTGGACGGAACGGCGTCCAGCCAGTCGTTCATCGAACGACACGCGACCTCACCGGCGCCGTGGATGCCGCACGCCAGCTGGGTTCCGATCGCGATCTGCTGGAAGCCGTCGTACACCGGTGCGGGCGCGAAGGTGCCGTCGACGTCTCCACATCGGTAATGGCCGGGCTCGGTCGAGAAGCAGACCTCGTAGTGAGGCGTCCTCGGCTCCGAGTGGGCGTTCCCGTCGCTGCACGTCAGCTGTCGCACTCCCTCGGCGAGCACGCGGGCGTCGAGCCGCCACGAGATGCTCGCGTGGAAGAGCGCGGTCCCGTCCGCGCGCAGCTCGCATGCCCCGGGCGCGTGCGGGCTCGAGTGCACGATCGCGCCGACCTCGAGCCCGCGCTGGATGTACGGCTCACCGTCCTCTCGCTCACCCCAGCAGTCGGCGATCGCGCCGCGCAGCGCGCAGGTGAAGTCGCGCGCCATGACGACGTCGGTCACGCCGCTCTCGAGGCGGTCCATGCGCACCGGCCGCACCACCGCGTCGCCCAGCGTCTCCGTCGTGCCGGGTGACAAGCTCGGCCCGAGCGCGCCGAGCGCGCCCCAGCAGTAGACGGCTCCGCTCTCCGACACCGCGCAGGTGTTCGTCCGGTGCGCGCAGCGGATCCGGCGAACGGGAGGGAGGCCTTCCACGCGCACCGGCTGCTCGCGCCACTCGAGCGTGCCGTCGCCGACCTGACCGAGGCCGTTGTTTCCCCAGCAGTGCACTTCGCCGTCGTCCGTCGACGCGCACGCATGGAAGAGCCCGATGCACACGCTCGCCAGCGGCCCGGGGAGATCGTCGGCCGGCGTGCCGATGCTGGCGTCGTGTGCGGCTCCGGAGTCGTCCGCCGCGCCGTCCCAACCGTGACCTCCGTCGGCGTGCGCTGGGGCTGGCTCCCGCTCGTGCGAGCAGTAGCAGCCCGCGACCAGCGAACCGGCGAGCACCGCGAGCACGAGCTGTTGCATCGCTACGAGACTACGCCAGATCGCCATCGCTCGCGGGGCGCGCGCCGCTCGCGTTGCTCGCGCTGGCCGTCGGGCTCACAACGCGCCGCGCGTGGCCCTCGCGATCTCGCTCGCGTCGCTCTTCGTTCCGCTCGTGCTCGGGGTGATCGCGGGGCGTGCGCGGCTCTGGGCTGATCCGGGGCGCGCGATCGATGCGCTCAACGGGTTCGCGCTGCACCTCGCGTTCCCCGCGCTGGTGATCGTCGGGCTCTCCGATCCCGAGACGTCGATCATGCATCGGCCGGCGTTCCTGGTGATCGTGCCGCTCTCGCTCGCGCTCTCGCTCGCGGTGGTGCGCGGGACAGCGAGGGGCGCGTGGCGCGATCGCGCGGGGACGATCGCGCTGGTGGTCGCGTTCGGGAACACCGCGTACCTCGGGCTGCCCTACGTCGAGGCCTTGCTCGGCCGCGAGGCGCTCTCCACCGCGGCGGTCGCGGTCGCGCTCCACGTCGCGTGCGCGATGACGCTCGGGCCCGTGCTGCTCGCGCGGTGGAGCGGAGGCGGGGAGGGCGCGGGCCGCACCGCGATGGTGCGCGTGATGAAGCAGCCGCTGCTCTGGTCGCCGCTCCTCGGGCTCGCGCTGCGCGCCGT
>JALYRN010000347.1 GCA_030855295.1 Myxococcota bacterium
CGCCCGCGCTGCCTTCGACGCCGCCGCCCGCGACGAGCCTCGATCCCTCGCTCGATGCGCTGATCGAGTCGGCGCTGACCGGCACCCGCGTCGACGGCGCGGCGCGTGCGCTGCCTGCCGTGCCGCCGCAGCACGAGGTCGCCGCCACGCTGCGCGCGCTGACCCGCGAGGTCGCCATGTGTCGTGAGGCCACTGGCGGCACCGTCGCGACGCGGATCACGGTGCGGGGTGCGACCGGTGAGGTCGCGCGCGTCCAGGTGAGCGGCGACGCCGCGCAGGGCGACGTCGAGCGCTGCGTCACACGCGTGGTCGAGCAGGCGCGCTTTCCGCGGTTCGCGAACGACGAGCTGGTCGTCGTGTTCCCTTACCGTCTCTGATCCGACTCGCCCGAGACGAGAACGGCCGAGCGCTTCGCGCGCCCGGCCGTGCTCGTCGCTCCAGTCGTCCGCGCGCGTCACTCCGGGATGCCGGGATCGTCGATCACCGGCGGCACCAGGAAGAACACCTCGCGGCTGTCGAGCTCGGTGAAGCCGTCGCCGATCACGCGCAGCGTCGCGCGGAAGAGCTGCGGCATCGCGGTCGGCATCACGGTGTCGTTCTGCTTCACGAAGATGTCGAAGCAGACGCGCTGCCCCGCCGTCACCGCCTCGAACGTGTCGAGGTATCCGTCGGCGTCGGTGTCGGTCGCCGGCAGCGCCTCGCATCCGCGCGCCGCGTCGCCGGCGACCCGCGCCTCGATGTGATCGACGAACGACGCCCACGTGTCGACGGTGTCCGCGGCGTCGTCCTCGTAGGTGATCGAGATGTCGAAGCGCGTCTGGCTCGCGAGCACGCGGATCTGGTTCAGCACCGTCGCGCCGATCGCTCCGCCGCTCCACGTCGAGTACAGCGGCGCGCCGGTCGCGTCGACGCTGCCGGTGTCGCGCGCGAACGACTCGAGGTGCGCGCGCCCGAGCGTGCCCTGCCCGATGCCGATCACGCGCACGTTGCGCGCCGTCAGCGCCGCGATTGCCTCCGGATAGGTCGGCGCGTGCCCACCGAGCGAGCCGTCGTTGTACGGGTAGGCGCCGCCGGGCCCGTTGTGCGCGTAGATGTCGCTGATCAACACCACGATCGGCACCGAGCCGTCGCGCCAGCACGGATAGCCCCACGTGCCGCCCGCGCAGCCGGCGTCCGTCGTCAGCCCACTGTTGCCCGCGAGGCGCATGCCGGTCGCGACCGACCACAGCGCCGACGTGTGGCTCTCCGGACCGTCGTTGCCGCCGCTCACCGAGTAGCAGTCGAGGCCGGAGATCGCGGCCGCGCGGTCACCGGTCAGGCTCTGGCAGTTGCGGTACGCGACGTCGCCGCCGCTGCCGTACGGCGAGACCGGATAGTCCTTGAAGAACCCGCTGCCGATGTAGACGTCGGAGATCTCGGCGCGCACGTCGTCGATGAACGCGGCGAGGCTCGAGCGCAGCGAGGCGACCGAGCTGCCCATCGAGCCGGTCGTGTCCATCAGGAAGTACACGTCGGCCTGGCGGATGTTCGTCGCGAAGTCGAGCGTGTCCATCGGCGGATCCGCCGGCAGCATGTAGGGCTCGAAGAAGACGAAGTCGCCGCGCGTGCGCGGGCTGTCGGTCGCGTCGTGCGGGTCGGTGCCCGATGCGACCTCGACGAGATCCGTGACGCCGTCGTCGTCGCTGTCGGAGTCGAAGGGATCGGTGCCCGCCGTGACCTCGTCGCGATCGGAGAGGCCGTCGTTGTCGGAGTCGGGATCGCGGAAGTCCGGGATCAGATCTCCGTCGACGTCACGCGGCGGCGTGCTGATGTCGGCGTCGCCCGCCTCCATCGCGTCGGGGATGCCGTCGCCGTCGCTGTCGAGATCGAGGCGGTCGGGGGTGCCGTCGCGATCGGTGTCCGCGGTGCTCTCGTGGCGATCGGCGATCGTGTCGCCGTCGCTGTCGAGATCCATGTAGTCGGCCGTGCCGTCGCCGTCGCTGTCGAGCGGCGCCGAGGGGTCGGGGCCGATCTCGTCGACGTCGCGGATGCTGTCGCCGTCGTTGTCGTTGTCGGCGCTGTCGGGGACGCGATCACCGTCGAGATCGCCGCCGCCCTCCACCGCGTCGGGGATGCCGTTGGCGTCGCTGTCGTCGTCGCGGAAGTCGTAGAGGCCGTCGCCATCGGTGTCCACGGGCTCGAAGCCGGGGCGCTGTCCCTCGACGGAGTCGGGGATCCCGTCGCCGTCGCTGTCGTCGTCGAGGTAGTCCGGCACTCCGTCGCCGTCGGTGTCGACGTCGTCCGCGCGGCCCTCGTAGAGATCCGGGATCCCGTCGCCGTCGGCATCGGGCAGATCGGACGCGCGGGCGTCGTCATCGGCGACGCTGCCGTCGCGGCGCGGGCGCACCCCGGTCTCGTCACAGCCGACGACGCTCGCCATCGCGAGCGCCACGAGCAAGATCAAAAAGCGATTCTTCACGGCGCACACCTCCCGTGTCTCTCGGGTCAGCGTACTCGCCGGGAGCGCATCGACGGAAGGGCTGGCCCACCGAAGTCGCACGATGCGACGTCGATGGGCCGGCGAACGGTCCTGCCAGAGCAGTCTGCCGGGGCGAGCACTCCTGCTCCGGTCCTTCCGGGGCGAGCACTCCTGTCGTCGATCGGCTCGCCCGCTCCGGTCGCTTCCGTCCGCGCGCGCGGCGCGCGCTCCCGTACGCGCCCTCCGGGGCGAGCACTCCTGTAGGGGTCAGCGTCCGATCGTGGTGCCGCCCTGCTGCGAGAACACCTGATAGACGTACTCGCCGCTGCCGGACGCCGCGCGCACCGTCACGGTGTACGTGCCGGCGGTGCTGGCGCAGTGGCGCACGCTCGGGAACGCGCTGCGCACGCCGACGTCGCTGGCGACCTGCGTGCTGCCCTGTCCGAGCGTCACGTCGAGATCGCGCACGCCGTCGCCGCCGACCACGACGATCGAGTAGCACTGGCCGCCCTGCAGCTGCAGCGAGTGCGTCTCGGTCGCGCCCTCACGGCGCAGCCGCCCGCGATCCATCGAGTACCCGGGATCCGGCTGGAAGCTCTCGACGTTGAGCAGCGCAGTGACCTCGGCGAGGCGCACGTAGAGGATGCCGCTCATGTCGCCCAGCCGCGTGCCGCGCGGCCAGCGATACGGCGCGTACACGTAGCTGCCCGAGCCGCTGACCATGCGGACCACCATCGTGTAGCTGCCGGTCGACTCCGGGCACACGCGCACCGTCGGGCGCGCGTCGCCGGCCTCGTCGCGATCGACCTCCCGGCCCTGGGCATCCCGCAGCGCGAGCGACATGTCGCGCACGCCCGAGTCGCCGACCGCGAGGATCGCGTAGCACTTGCCGCCCTCGAGATCGACGCCGTAGGACTGCTCGGCGCCCTCCGCGAGGCGACCGCGCTGCGACTCGCCGAAGCTCTCGTAGCCGCGCGCGCGCATGTCGGCGTCGAGCAGCGCGAAGTTCTCGTCGATGCCGGCGCCTGCCGTCGACGTGTCGGCGATCACCGGGACGATCGGCTCGCTCGCGCCGCCCGCCGCCGCCTGCGCGTACGCGACGGTGAAGACCGGGCCTTCGCCTCCGTACATGCGCACCTGCAGCGTGTAGTTGCCGTCGTCCGGCGCGCAGTACTGCACCATCGCGTCGCGGTCGGTGCTCGTGTCGGCCTGCAGACGCTGGCCCGAGCCGTCCTGGAGGAAGACGTCGGTGTCCGACGTGCCCGGACCACCGAGCGTCGCGAACGCGTAGCAGCGTCCCTGCTCGAGCGAGAGCGCGAACATGCGCTCCTCGCGGTTGCGGAGCACGAGGCCGCTCGGCTCGCCGATGCGCTGGTAGCGCTGCGCCGCCAGCTGCTGATCGAGCGCGCCGAGCCGCTGCGTCGTCGGCGCGTCGATCTGCGCGACCTGCGGTCCGGTCTGCGTCGCGCCGAAGAACGCCGTGAGATCGGCGGGCGTGCGTCCCTGCGTGAAGTACGGCGCGAAGAAGTACTCGCCCTCGCCGCGCGCCATCTGCACGCGCGCGACGAAGCGGCCACCGCGCGCCGCGCAGAAGCCCACCCACGGGTGCTCGTCGGGCTGGACGTTGTGCGCGATGTCGCGACCCGCGGGATCGAGCATCACGAGGTTCACGTCGGTGCCCGCCGCGCCGAAGAGCGCGATCGTGTAGCAATGACCGCGTCGCACGTCGATCGCGTACGCGGTGATGCCGTTGCTCTGCAGGTTCGCGTGGGTCGCGGGCCCGACCGGCTGGTAGCCCTGCCCCCGGAGCACGCGATCGAGCTGCTCGAGCTGCTCGCGCGGCGTGCCGTGCGCGACCTCGCCGCCACCGCCGACCTGGACGGCGCCGCTCGACTGCGCGCCTCCTCCGCCGGTGACCACGCCGCGGACCGAGCGCCGACCACGGCACGCGCCCAGCGCGACCACCATCAGGAGGACGAGCAGCAGCAATCGACTCGTTCGCATACGTTCTCTCCGAAAGCGGAAGATCGAGAAAAGAAGACCCCCCGAGGGCGCCCATCGAACCACGGGGTCGCCGGGCCTGCAAGAAGACGGCCCGACGTAGCACGATGCAGCGCCGTCGGTGCTGCGGGGGACGCACGAGCGGAGGCGGTTGTTCACGCGCGAGCCTTCACACCACGGCGTGAAGCGACGTTCTCGTTCCCGGATCACTCACCGCGCAGGAGCAGCACGAGGCCGGCGATGCTCGCGAGGAAGACGATCGCGGCGAGCGCGTAGATCAACAGCTCCGCCGATCCGAGGCGCGCGCCACCGGGCTTCGCCTCGCCCGGCGCGAGCGAGCGCGCAGGAGACGTGCTCGCGCTGGGCTCGGGCTCACCGGTCGGCGCGTCGGGATCGTCGGCGGACGCAGCGGCGACGTCGCTCGGGGTCAGGGGCGGTGGCGCGGGGGCGGGCAGCGCCTCGTCGGGGGCTTGCTCGGCGGCGCGCAGCGCGGACTCGACCGGGTCCTCGAAGACGATCAGCGTCGATCCGATCAGCAGCTCGTCGCGATCGACCAGGCGCCTCTCGGGCACACGCCGATCGTTGACCAGCAGACCGTTCTTGCTGCCTCGGTCGCGCGCGATCACGCCGTCGAGATCGACGACGAGGTCGACGTGCTCGCGCGACGCGTCGGCGTCGGCCAGCGGAAGATCGCAGGTGTCGCCGCGGCCGATCACGATGGTCGCGGGCGGCGCGGGGATCGCGAAGGTGCGGCCCTCGTCGGGTCCGTTGAGGACGACGACGCGCGGGCCCTCGGGCGCGCCGGGGCCGAGCACGTCGCGCAGCAGGCGGCGCGCGAGCGACGCAGTGCGCTCCGCGGTGGGGCTCGACGAGACCGCGACGCCTTCCTTCCACGCGAGCTCGAACGCGCCGATCGAGATGCGATCCCCGTCGCGCAGCGGCTTGGGGCGATCCGGCACGATGCGCGCGCCCTGCACGTGCGTGCCGTTGACGGCGCCGTGATCGACGATCACGTAGCGGCCGCCGCGCTGCTCGATCGTCGCGTGGCGCGTGCTGACGGAGGCGTGCGGCAGGCGCACGTCGGCGCCGGCGCCGCGTCCGATCAGGATGCGTTCCTGATCGAGCTCGTAGAGCGCGTCTTCTTGTGCGTCGTCGCCATCGCCGCGCTCGCGAGGACGGACGGAGAGGCGAACGCCCATGCGCGTCCGCGAAGCTGACCCCGCGCGAGCGAACGGTCAAACAACTCGCGCGCGGCACGGTCGCCGAAAATTGGACGGCATCGATCGGCTCGGGCTTTCTCCGACACGGAGGCTCTCACATGGAAGCGCAGATCGATCGTCGCTCGCACGGACTTCACCGACTGCCGGTCGACCTCATGGTCGAGCTCTCGCACGACGGTGACGAGGACGTCTACGAGGCCGACGCGATCGATCTCGGGCGCGGCGGGCTCGGGCTGCGCGCGTCGGTGCTGCCCGAGGTGGGCCAGCGGCTGAAGTGCCGCTTCGAGGTGCCGGGGCAGGACGGTCTCTGCGAGGCGCAGGCCGAGGTCGTCTGGGCGGAGGACGCGGGCCGCTGGAGCGGCGCGTTCGGCGTGCGCTTCGAGGCGATGGACGCCCGCACCGCGTCGGCGCTCGACGCGATCGCGCCGGCTCCGATCGAAGATCCCGGCACGCCGGAGGAGCTGCGCGCCCCCCGCACGGTGAAGCTGCGTCTCGACGGATTCGGCAGCGCGATCGAGGGCGAGATCGTGAGCGATGGCGACACGATCGCGATCGAGCAGGCGATGCCGTTCCTGCAGATCGGGCGCGGCGCGGAGATCGAGCAGGGCGCGATGAAGGTGCGCGCGGTCCTCGAGCGCGTGCGACTGCGCGTCGAGAACGGCACGCCGCGCCTGGTGCTCGAGCTCGCGCCCGAGCTCCCCGCCGCAGAAGCCCGGGAGCCCGAGCGGCGGGACGCCGACTCGACCATCCAGGACGAGGACCTGGAGTCGCTGATCGCGCGCGGTCGCGTGGACGAGCGCGTGGACGAGCGCCTCGACGAGCGCGTGGACGAGCGCGACGACGACGAGCCGCTCGAGGAGCCGCCGGTCGCGCCGCGGATCTCGTCGCGGATCGCCCACTCGAGCGCGGCTCCGGGCGGGCCCTCGAGCGTGATGCGCGCGGGTCGCGAGGTGCCCCGCGTGGTCTCCCGCTCCGAGTCGGAGGACGACGGCGAGCTCGAGCGGGAGGAGCCGCTCCTGGCGCAGAAGGCGCGCGCCGCGATCGACGCGCTGCGCCCGCAGCTCGCCCGCGCGATGGCGTCGGTGCGCGCGTTCGTCTCGCTCGCGATCGCGAAGGGTGGGCCCTGGCTCGCCAGCGCACGAGACGCTCTCGTCGCGGCGTTCCGCACGCTCGCGTCGCGCATCGCACAGCGCGCGCCGAAGCTCGGCGCGGCGCTCGGC
>JALYRN010000348.1 GCA_030855295.1 Myxococcota bacterium
GGGCGGAACCGCGGGCGGAACCGCGGGCGGAACCGCGGGCGGAGCCGCGATCGGCGGAATCGCACCCGCCGCAGGCGGAACGCCCACTGCGGCCGGCGGAACGGCGCCCGCGCTCGCGACCGCGACGCCTCCGCTGCTGGGAATCAGCGGGATCAACAGCATCGCCGTGGCGCCCTCGGCGAGCGGGACCGCCTGCGTCGCGGACTGATAGTTCGGCGCCTGGATCTCGACGAGGTGATCGCCGGCCGGCACGTGATCCAGCCGGAGCGGCGCCCGACCGCGCGGAGTGCCGTCGACCAACACCGTCGCGCCCGCGTCCGCCGGCGTGGTGCGGATCTCGATCGTGCCGCCCGAGCTGCCGCCGCCGACCACGACGACGAGCGCGATCGCGGCCGCGACCGCGACGAGACCGCCCACGCCGAGCCCGACGAAGAGGCCCGTGCGGCTCTTGCGCACCGTCGGCGGGCGCATCTCCATCGTCTCCTGCCCCGCGATGCGCGGACGAAGACCGGGATCGAGCACCTCGCCGGTGGCGCCCGGAGCGGTGAACGTAGGCGGCGGGCCGTAGCCGCCCTGCTGCGGCGCAGGAGCGAACCCCCCTTGCTGCGGCGCCGGCGCGAAACCGCCTTGCTGCGGCGCCGCGGCGAACCCCGGCATCGGCATCGGCTGCATGCCCGCCGGCATGGCACCCGCCGGATGCACCCCGGGAGGAGGCGCTCCGTACGGAGCTCCGTGCACGAACGTCTCGGGCTGGCGCCCGGGCAGCGCGCCCGCCGGCTGCTGTGCGTGCACCTGGATCGCGGGCGAGATCATCACCGGCGCGACGCCGGGTCGCATCGAGAGCTCGAGCGGTGCGGTCGTCGGACGCTCGCCCGGCGGCAGGAGGCTGGCCGGGTACGCCGCCGTCGCCTCCTCCTCGACCATCTCGTCGGCGCTGAAGAAGATCTGCGTCGCCTCGCCGTTGATCTCCTCCGGCTCCGAGTGCCCGCCCGCATCGACCATCTCGTCGAAGGGCGACGACGAGATCATCGTCGATTCCGACTCCAGGTCGCCGAGACCGTCGTCGTCGTCGTCCGGGGGCTCGGGCTGGTAGGCCGCGGCCACCGGCATGACCGGCGCGGACGCTCGCGCAGCCAGAGGCGCAGGCCGGCGCGTCGCGGGGTTCTGGGGTGACGTGCTCGAGAGCGAGTCGCGTGCGAGCGCGCGGTTGGGCGGCGGCGGCGGAACGCTCGCCGGCTTGCCGATCTTCGCGAACCCGTCGAGGCGCGCCTTCTCCTTCGTCATCTCCGCGGCGAACGCGGTGCGCATCCACGATGCGAGCTTGCTCGTCCCGAAGGGAGGCTTCTCCTTCGCGATGAACATCTGCAGCGCTTCGTGCATCTCGCCGGCGCTCTGCCAGCGAGTCGCGGTGTCGCGCGCGAGCGCCTTGAGGAGGATCGCCTCGAGGTCCTTGGGCATGTCGGGCACCGTCATCGACGGCGGCACGACGTCCGCGTTGCGCACCTTCTCGAGCGTCGAGAAGTCGCTCTCACCGACGAATAGACGCTCGCCGGTGAGCATCTCGTGCATGCACGTGCCGACCGCGAACACGTCGCTGCGCTGATCGATCCCGGCGCCGCTGACCTGCTCCGGGCTCATGTAGCCGAACTTGCCCTTCAGCACGCCGGCCTGCGTCTTGGTGTTGCGCGCGGCCGCCTTCGCGATGCCGAAGTCGATCATCTTGACCTGGCCCTCGTAACTGACGATGCAGTTCTGAGGGCTCACGTCGCGATGCACGATGTTGAGCGGGCGGCCGTGGCGGTCGCACTTGCGGTGCGCGAAGTCGAGGCCTTCGCACATCTTGCTCGCGAGATACGCCGCCATCACCGGCGGCATGTGCCTCCGCATGCGGCGGAAGCGATTCATGATCTGGAGCAGATCCTTGCCCCAGACGTACTCCATCGCGATGTAGTGCGAGTCGCCGATCTTCCCGAGCTCGTAGATCGGAACGACGTTGGCGTGGGTCAGGTGGCCCGCGATCTTCGCCTCGTCGATGAACATCTGGATGAAGTCTTCATCCTCCGCCATCGTCGGCAGGATCCGCTTGATCGCGATGATCTTCTCGAAGCCTTCGACGCCGAACGACTTCGCTGTGTAGACCTCGGCCATGCCGCCGACCGCGATGCGATCGAGCAGCAGGTATTTGCCGAACGGGATGACACGGTCTCCAGACCGACCGCCTGGTGCCCCCGGTCGCTGTAGGCTGCCACCCCCACCGCCGCCCCCGTTGGGGTTCACGTTACCCATGCACGCCCTCCAGCTCTCGCCATCGTGATGGCTAAGAACACCACGATCAACGGAGTTCCTGGCTCTCACCGTAAAATCGGTGCGCTGCCGTATGCGGATTCCCTACGATTCGGGGGCGACAGCCCAGGGCTCGAGAGCCCCGATCGCAGCGCTCGCGCTCCTCGCGGGGCGCGCAGCATCGGCGGGCTCACCGATCACGTCAAGGCGCGGATCGCCCCCGATCTCCAAGGGCGGCGCGCACCGTCGAGTCTCTGGTACCGTCGGCGCGAGAGGCGCTCGCGGGGAGCAGAAGATGAGGGCCGGCTCGGGCTCGACAGGCTGGTTCGAGATCGCCGACGAGGGCTGGGCGCGCCTGAGCGCGTCGCGGCCGCTCGGTCGGCTGCTCCTCGAGGCCGTGCAGAACGCCTTCGACGCGGAGGCCGCGAACGTCTCGATCGAGCTCCACGACGATCGCGTGATCATCGAGGACGACGCGGCCGAGGGCATCTGCGACGAGCGCCTCGTCTACACGCTGTTCCTCTCCGACAAGCCGGGCGATCCCACCCGGCGCGGGCGCATGGGGCGGGGCCTCAAGGAGCTGCTCGCCGCGGCCGACTCGGCGCGCGTCGAGACGGTGGGCGCGACGATCGTCTTCGACGCCGCGGGACGCTCCCGCGAGCCCAACGCGCGGCGCGCCGGCACACGGATCGAGCTGACGCGCGAGATCCCGATCGAGCAGCGCGAGGCCGCGATCGATCTGCTGCGGCTCGCGATCCCGCCGCGCGGCACGAGCCTGCGGGTCGGCGGCCGTCTGGTGCGGCGGCCGCGGAGCGTGCTGACGCTCGCCGACTGCGAGCTCGAGACGGTCGTGATCGACGAGGGGATCGAGCGCGCCGCGATGCGACCGACGCGGCTCGCGATCTACGCGCCGCGACGCGGCGAGACGCCGAGCCTGTTCGAGATGGGCGTGCCGGTGCAGCCGTGGAACGTGCCGTGGCACTGCGACGTGGCGCAGCGCGTGCCGCTCGGCGAGGGCCGGGACGCCGCGCCCGAGCGCTTCGTGCTGACGATGAAGGCGACGCTGCTGGAGGCGATGATCCACAGCTACCTCGATCGTCGGGATCTGCGCGGCGACTGGGTGCAGGACGTGATCGCCCGCTGGCCGATCAAGTCGGGCCTGCTCGACGCCTACGTCAGCAAGGTGTTCCCGCGCGGCAGCGTGCTCGGAGGAACGTCGCGCGCGAACGATCGCGCCAAGCAGCTCGGCGCGCACATCGTCGACGCGCGAACGGTCTCGCACGGCGCATGGATGGCGCTCGCGCGCGTGATCGAGACCGCCGACGACTACGTGCGGCGCCGCTCGAGCGAGTTCGGCGGCGACGACGTCGAGCCCGACGAGACGCAGCGCCGCTTCGCGGAGAGCGTGCGCTGGCTGGCGCGGCGGATCGCGGGGAGCGTGGTGCGCGTCCGGTTCTTCGCGCGCGACGCGAGCGACGCGGGGCTGCTCGAGGACGCGGTGACCGACGTCGAGGCGCGCACGATCTCGTTCAACGTGCGCGGGCCGCTGTGCTGGGACGACATCCTCGATCCCGCCACCATCGGCGTGGTGCTCCACGAGCTCGCGCACCTCGCGTCGCCGGAGCACGACCACCGCTTCATCGATCGGCTGCAGCACCTCGCCGGCGCGCTCGCGAGGCTGCTCGCCGAGGGCGGCCCGACGCTCGCGACCGCGCTGCGCGCGGGCGACCCCGACGCCCGGAGCGCCTGAGCGACCGTGGGGGCAGACCCCACAACCGTCGTGTGGGACCCCACGATCACAGCGCGGCGATCTCCGCGTTTTCGTGAGGTTTTCCGGTGGCGTGAGCATTGCGATGGCGTTCGGCGCGGCGCCCGGTGCGCGTCGCGGAAGGAACGCGAATGAGGAAGGCTTCTCTTTCATTCTGGGTCGCGATCACGCTCGTGGGCGGGACGCTGGTGGGCTGTGGCGACGATCCCGTGGTCGGCGGAGACGACGCCGGCACCTCGGACTCGGGAGGTGACGTCGACGCGAGCACGACCCCGGAGTGCGCAGAGGACGCGGAGTGCGACGACGGCAACGCGTGCAACGGCACGGAGACCTGCGCGGCGGGCGCCTGCGTCGCGGGCACCGCGAGCGCGGACGGCACCGAGTGCGACAGCGACGGTGACGAGACGACCGCCGAGCTCTGCGTGATGGGCGCGTGCGGCGCGACGCGCTGCGGCGACAGCTACGTCGACGCGACGGCGTCCGAGGAGTGCGACGACGGCAACGACGTCGACGGCGACGGCTGCGACGACTGTCGTTTCTCGTGCGACGACGCGGCCGACTGCAGCGACGGCGTGGAGTGCAACGGCGCCGAGACCTGCTCGGCGGCGCACGTGTGCGAGGCGGGCACCGCGCTGGCCGAGGGCGCGGAGTGCGCGGGCGGAACCGGCACCTGCATGAGCGGCACGTGCCTGGCCGACAGCTGCACGGTCGCCGCCGACTGCGACGACGCGAACGTGTGCAACGGCACCGAGACCTGCGACATCGCGACCGGCTGCGCGCTCGGCACGGCGCTCGACTGCGACGACGAGAACGCGTGCACCGCGGACTCGTGCCACATGGCAGCGGGCTGTAGGAACACGCTGATCGACGCCGATCTCGACGGCTTCGCCCCGGAGACCGCGGGCGAGTGCGGCCTCGACTGCGACGACACCCGCGCCGACGTGAACCCCGACGCGCCGGACGTGTGCGACGCGGTCGACAACGACTGCGACGGGATGGTCGACGAGGGCGGCGTCACGACGTGGTACGCGGACTGCGACGCCGACGGATACGCGGCGAGCGGAGCGACGACGATCTCGTCGTGCGCGCGGCCGGCGGTCGGCATGTCGATGTGCGCGAGCGGCGGAGGCTGGACGACCCGCGCGCCGGCCGCGGGCGCGACCGACTGCAACGACGCGAACGCGACCGTGAACCCGGGGCAGATGATGTTCCAGACCACGGCCATCGCCGGCGCCGCCGCGGCGAGCGACTACGACTACGACTGCGACGCCATGGAGGAAGTGCGCACGGGCGGAACGGGATCGTGTGCGCGCGCGGGGCTCGGCTGCGCGGCGACGATGGGCTGGGCGGCCGACGCGGTGCCTGCGTGCGGCGCGACCGAGGATTTCGTCGTGCGATGCGAGGGCGGCGGGCTGTCGGCGTGCACGCCCGTGACGGAGGAGCGGCAGCAGGCCTGTCGCTGATCCTGGCAGGAGTGCTCGCCCTGAAGGGGCGGTACGGATCCGAGACGGCCTCGGGCGCCCACGCGGCGTCCGGGGCCGTCGTGCGAGAACGGATGCGGTTCCTCGTCTCGGGGTATATCTTCGCGCGGTGAACGCGACGACGGGCGCGCCGGAACGGCTGGGTGCCTATCGACTCGTCGAGAAGCTCGGACAGGGCGGCATGGCCGTCGTGTACCGCGCGGAGCGGACGGGCGACGCCGGGTTCAAGAAGAAGGTCGCGATCAAGCGGATGCTCCCGGCGTATCGGCGCGAGCCGTCGCTGCTCGAGCGCTTCGCGGCGGAGGCGCGCACGAACGCGCGGCTCGATCATCCGAACCTCGTGCAGGTGCTCGACTTCGGGATCGATCCCGAGCCCTACCTCGTGCTCGAGTTCATCGAGGGCGTGACGCTCGGCGCGATCATGCAGGCGCTCGCCGAGCGGCAGGGGAAGCTCGACATCGCAGCGGCGGCGTACATCGGCGCGGAGGCGGCGAGCGGGCTCGACCACGCGCACCGCAAGAAGGGCGACGACGGCACGCCGCTCGGGATCGTGCATCGCGACGTGTCGCCGCAGAACGTGCTGATCAGCAACGAAGGGACGGTCAAGGTCAGCGACTTCGGGCTGGTGAAGGCCGCCGACAACGTCCTCAAGACGCAGAACGGGATCACGATCGGCAAGATGAGCTACATGGCGCCCGAGCAGGCGGCCGGTGGCGACATCGATGCGCGCGCGGACGTCTTCGCGCTCGGCGTGACGATCTGGGAGATGCTGACGATCCGCTCGCTGATCCCGCCCGACGATCCGGCGGGCGCCGCGAACCTCCTGCGGAGCGGCGACTTCCCGCGGCCCTCGATCTACAACCCCGCGGTCCCGGCGCGGCTCGAGCAGATCGTGATGGCGTGCCTGGAGATCGATCCGGAGAGGCGAACGCCGTCGGCGCAGCAGGTCTCGCAGGAGCTGCGCGAGTTCGTCCACGAGACGGCGGCGGGCTATGGGCGCCAGCAGCTCGCGCGGCTGGTGCAGTGGCTCTTTCCCGAGAAGGGCTGGGATCTGCCGGAGCCCGAGCGGCCGCCCGCGCAGCCGTCCGCCGATGAACGCGCGAGCTTCATGCCACCGACGCCGGTCGCGGTGGCGGTGGCGCGCGCCGCGGAAGCGCCGGCGGCGCGCATCAGCATGCTCGGGGACGGCGCCTCGCTGTTGCCACACGCGAGCGGTGCGATCACCGGATCGATGCCCGCGGTGCCGGCACCGGCGCGCGCGCCGCTGCCCGCGCTCGCGCTCGCCGCGATGGTCGGTGCCAGCACGGTGATCGTGATCTTGCTCGCGATCGCGGTCGGCTGGACGCTCCTCCGC
>JALYRN010000349.1 GCA_030855295.1 Myxococcota bacterium
GCGCGGCGAGGGCCTCGGCGCTCGGCGCGTCGCGCAGCGAGAGCAGCGCCTGGTTCGACACCTCGGCGTGAGGATCGGCGAGCAGACGCGCGAGCACTTCGGAGCGGCGGGGCGTCGCGGGCACGAGCCCTAGCGCGCCCGCGAGCGCGGCGCGTCTCTTCCACGAGAGATCGCGCGCCAGCGCGTCGAGCACGGGCTCGACGAGCGTGTCGAAGTACGTCGCGAGGTTCGGGGCGACCGCTTCGATCTGCTCCAGCGCGTCGAGGCCGGTCCCGACCGCGGCGAGGGGCTCGAGCAGATCGTCGAGGGTGGTGGGATCGTTCATCGCGCGGCGCGAGTGTAGCGTCGAGCGAGCGCCGGTCAGGTCGCTCGATCGCTCGCCTTGCGAGACACCGGGTGACGGGAGTCGCGATCCGGCTGGCGCTCACGCGGCTCGTCGGTCGACCCACCGTGCGGTCGCGAGGCTCACGCCCTCGAGTGGCGTGTCGGCGTCGGGCGAGAGCCGGAGCTCGACCCGGTATCGGCTCGAAGCGACCGCGCGACCGTCGCAGAGGAACACCCGCGACTCGCGCCGGATGCGCTGGGGCTCGGCCAGGCGGACGAAGACCAGCTCGTCGTCGTCGCATCGCTGCGAGGCGAGCTCACCGAGCATGGTGTACGACGCGCCGGCGATTCGCTCGGAACTGGCGAGCGGGCCGGGTGTCGGAGCCGAGATGCGAGCTGGCGTGCGGTGGTGGGCCGCGGTGGCGGTGAACGCAGTGGCGAGTGTGGGGCTCGGGCTCGCGATCGCGGCGGTGATCGACGGGCTGCTCGTCGGTCGGCTCGACCGGGATCACGTCGCGCGCGCGGCGCTCTCGCTGTGGCTTCCGCTGCTCGCGCTCGGAGGTCTGGTGCGTGGCGCGCCGTGGGCGGGCGCGCTCGTCCTCGGCGCTGCGCTCTCGCTCGTCGGCGTCGCATGGCCGATCCCGGTGCTCCTCGCGCTGTCGGTCGCCGTGATCGTGGCCGACGCGTGGAGGCACGGGCGCGACGTGGAGCACGTCGTCCGCTTCACCGTGACGTGGGCGGCGGCGGGGTTCCTCGGCGCGGTGGTCGCGGATGGGATGCACTTCGATCTCGTCATGCTCGATGGTGCGCTCGCCCATCCGGTGATCGCGTCGCGCGTCGCGCTCGAGCTGACGAGCGCGCTGTGCATCGTGCTCCTCCTGCTCGGCGGCCGCACGGCAGCGCTGCTGGCGCTGGTGCTGTCGGCGCTGCTGCTGGTGACTCACACGCAGCTCGCGCCGGCGCGGATGATCGCGAGCAACGGTGGGTGCCTCTCGTTCGCGCACGTGCTGTGGCCCGGATCCGGCCTCTCCACCGAGGCGGCGATCGCCGCGGTGATCGCGCTGGTGCCGTGGGTGGGCCCCGCGAGGCGCGCGCTGGTACGGACCCGTGCCGCGCCGTGAGAGGAGCCGATCGTGCGACCATCGCCGGGCGCACATGGCCGACGAAGACGACAGCAACGGGAACGCGGAGACCGAGCTCGCGCGCGCGCTCGTGTACGTGCACGAGCGGCTCGGGCACGGGCTGCTCGAGCACCAGGAGCTCTCGGCGCACGTCTACGCGCTGACCGAGAGCCTGATCGCGGCCGGTGTGGTGACGCTCGAGGACATCGAGGAGCGGCGCGCGAGGGCGAGGGAGCAGATGCTCCACAGCGCGCGCACGCACTGGCAGGGCGCGGAGGTCCTCCACGACGAGAGCGACAAGTACGCGCATCGCGGCAACGACATCGACTGCGCCGCTCGAATCCACCTGTGCAAGGCGGCGTGCTGTCGGCTCGACTTCACGCTCTCGAAGCAGGACCTCGACGAGGGCGTGGTGCGCTGGGACGTCGGCCGCCCCTACCACATCCGTCAGCGGAAGGATGGCTGGTGCACGCACTGCGACGAGTCCACGAAGGCCTGCGGCGTGCACGCGCAGCGGCCCCTGGTGTGCCGTCAGTACGACTGCCGCGGCGACGCGCGCATCTGGGCCGACTTCGAGAAGCGGATCCCGAGCCGCAAGCTCACCGTGCTCCGGTGAGCGCGCGCCGCATGGAACGACCTCTCGGTTGGCCGTACGCTCCGCGGGATGGCCTCACCCGCCGCGCGCCTTCCGGTCGACGACTATTTCGCGCTCGATGCTGCGAGCGAGCGCAAGACGGAGTACTACGACGGCGCTGCGATCGCGATGGCCGGCGCGTCGCCGCGGCACAATCACGTCGTCCAGAACCTGACGCGGCTGCTCGGGAACCAGCTGGCTCCGCGCGGCTGCTTCGTCGCCGCCGCCGACCAGCGCGTGCGCCTCGCGACGACGAAGGCGTGGGTCTACCCGGACGTCGTCGTCTCCTGCGCGCCGCGGTTCGAGCCGCCGAGGCCGCAGACGCTGGTGAACCCCGAGCTGGTCGTCGAGGTCCTCTCCCGCAGCACCGAGGCTCACGACCTGACCGCGAAGCTCGCGCACTACCGCGCGACCGACTCGATCGTCGAGCTCGTCTTCGTCCACTTGCGCGAGCGGCTGGTCGAGCACCATCGCCGGGTCGATGGGTCGCGCTGGCTGGTCTCGCTGGTGCGCGAAGGCCAGGTCGAGCTCTCCGGCACCGCGACCACCCTCGACGTCGACGCGCTCTACGCCGGCGCCGACGCGCTCCCCGACGACGAGGACGCGGCGTAGCTCGTCAGGGCTTCTTGCCCTTGCCGGCGCGCAGGAGGCGCTCCTCGTTCGCGAGGTACTCCTCGTAGCCCATGTTCAGGTCGTAGTAGACCGGGCCCGCGAGCTCGATCACGCGCGTGACGAGCGAGTCGACGAACTGCACGTCGTGCGAGCTGACGACCATGCTGCCGGAGAACTTCGTCAGGCCGTTGTTGAGCGCGGTGATCGACTCGAGGTCGAGGTGGTTCGTCGGGCCGTCGAGCAGCAGCACGTTCGGGTCCTGCAGCATCAGTCGCGCGAGCATGCAGCGCACCTTCTCGCCGCCCGACAGGACACACGCGCTCTTCTTCGACTCCTCACCGGAGAACAGCATGCGACCGAGGAAGCTCCGGACGAAGTTCTCCTCCTGGTTGACGCTGAACTGACGCATCCACTCGATCAGGTTCCGATCGGTCGAGAAGAACTGCTCGTTGTCCTTCGGGAAGTACCCGAGGTTCACCGAGCGGCCCCACTTCAGCTCGCCCTCGTCGGGCTGCACCTCGCCCGCGAGCACCTGCAGCAGCACGGACGCCGCGACGTCGTCGCCGGTGACCGCGACCTTCTCGCCGCGCGCGATCGAGAAGCGCAGATCCTGGAAGAGGACCTCGCCGTTCAGGCGCTTGGTGATGCCGTCGACGAAGAGCACTTCCTTGCCGAGCTCGCGCTCGGTCTCGAACAGGATGTACGGATACTTGCGCGACGAAGGCTTGATGTCGTCGAGCGTGATCTTCTCGAGCTGGCTCTTGCGCGAGGAGGCCTGTCGCGACTTCGATGCGTTCGCGCTGAAGCGCTGCACGAACGCCTTGAGCTCCTTGACCTTGTCTTCCTTGCGACGGTTCGACTCCTGCCGCTGGCGCAGCGCGAGCTGGCTCGACTCGTACCAGAAGCTGTAGTTGCCGCTGTAGAGCGACACCTTCTGGAAGTCGACGTCGGCCACGTGGGTGCAGACCTTGTCGAGGAAGTGACGATCGTGGCTGACGACGATCACGGTGTTCTTGAACACGAGGAGGAACTCCTCGAGCCAGAGGATCGTGTCGACGTCGAGGTGGTTGGTGGGCTCGTCGAGCAGCAGGATGTCGGGCTCGCCGAAGAGCGCCTGCGCGAGCAGCACGCGCACCTTCTCGCTGTCGTCGAGCTCCTTGACGAGCAGCTGGTGCTTGTCCTCGGTGATGCCGAGCGCGCTCAGCAGGCTCGCGGCGTTCGCCTCGGCGTTCCAGCCGTCGAGCTCGCCGAACTCGCCTTCGAGCTCGGCCGCGCGCGTGCCGTCCTCGTCGGTCATCGCGGGCTTCGCGTAGATCGCTTCCTTCTCGACCATCACCTCGTGCAGGCGGGTGTGCCCCATGATGACGGTGGTCAGCGCCTGCACGTCGTCGTACGCGAAGTGATCCTGGCGCAGCATGTTCAGCCGCTGCCCCTTCGAGAGCAGCACGCGCCCCGAGGTGGGCTCCTGCTCGCCCGCGAGGCAGCGCAGGAGCGTCGACTTCCCGGCGCCGTTCGCGCCGATCAAGCCGTAGCAATTGCCGGGCGTGAACTTGATGTCGACGTTCTCGAAGAGAACCCGACTGCCGTAGGAGAGAGTGAGCTTTTCGCAGGAGATCATGGGCGATTCAGGAGGGCGGCGAGGTATGGAGCCGCTGCGACGGATGCGGAACCCGCGAAATCCGAACGCTCGCGATGTGCGAGAGCTCGCGAAATGCGAAAGCCCCGCGCTCGCGCGCAGGGCTCTCGTCGTCATTTCTCTGGCAGAACGCCGTCGCCGGGCCGCGTCCCTCTACCCGATCGGCGAGGGAGGATCAAGACACGGGCCGAGATCCGATCAGATGATCGTCGGCGCGCAGCAGCCGAGCTGACAGTAGTAGTCGGTCGGGCAGTCGGCCGTCGTCGCGCACACCGTTCCGTCGTCGCAGGTGTACATCGGCATGCCGCCGTCGACGTCGGGCGGGTAGCACTCGGGCGGCAGGTCCGCGGCGGTGCGGCCCGGGCACAGCTCGCACGTGCCGCACTCGTTGTCGCACTCGGTGCTGCGGGTGCAGCGCGGGCACGCCGCCTCGTCCTCGACGTTCTCCAGCGAGCAGCCCGCCACCAGGAACACCGAGACGATCGATCCGTCGGAGGAGGTCACGTCGCAGCAGCCGAAGCAGTCGCACCCGTTCGGCGTGCGCGGCGCGCAGAACTCGATGCACGCCGCCGAGACCTGGCAGTCGCGGTGCTCGGGCGGCAGCTCGCCGGTCAGACAGCCGTGACGGTACCGGCAGCCATCGTCACCGGCGCCCGAGTTGCCGTCGAAGAAGCAGTCCTGCCAGGCCTCGTCGACGTTGTCGCCGGGGATGCCGGTCGCGTAGGAGCCCTCGTCGTTGTCGTACGGGCCGGTGCACTCGGCGTCCATGCCGTCGACCTGTCCGTCGCCGTCGTTGTCGATGCCGTCGGAGCACTGGCAGCCCTCGGGGCACAGCTCGTTGGGCTCGCCCGGTGCGCCGATGATCCCGCCCTCGGTCGGGATGAAGGTGCTTCCGTCGATCGAGCTTCCGTCGATCGTGCCGGTCGTGCTCCCGTCGCGGTCGCCCGCCGCCGGCGCGTCGGTGCCGCAAGAGCAGCCCGTGCCGAGCAGAGCGAGTGTCGCGACGCAGCACGAGGCGATGAAAGAACGGCTCATGTGGTAGCTCCTGGTGAGAGTCGGTGAGCCTCGATGGTGCCACGTGAGAGAACGCAGAAGGAACTCCGATTCGCTGGACCGGGGTGGTCATGCGGTACGCTCGCGTGCGCCCCAAACCCGTGACCCACGAGACGCACGATGAGACTGAACCGATGGCTCCTGTCGATCGCACTGTGCTGCGTGCCTGCGTGCACCGAGCGCAGCGAGGCGCCACGCACGCGTGACGCTGCGAGCACGACGATGGACTCCGGCACGACTACGGTGCCGTACGATGGTGGTGGGCTGCCCGACGTCGTCCGCTCGGATGCGGGCGTGTGCGCCGATGTCGTCGACGTCGTGTTCGTGCTCGACGTCTCGAGCTCGATGAACTTCGTGCTCGAGGATCTGGAGGCCGACGTCGCGCAGGTCGTCGCGGCGGCCACCGAGCTCGCGCCCGACCCGCACTTCGGCTTCGTCGGCTACGCCGACAACCACGCATTCGCGATCGGCGGCTCGCTCGAGGGCGGGCGCGTGCACACGCAGGCCTCGACGCTCCAGGCCGCGTTCCGCGACTTCCTGACGACGTACACGATGAACAACCGCAATCCCGGCGACGGAGCGAGCGGCCCGACCACGCAGAACCCGATCTGCGAAGAGAACAGCCTCGACGCGCTCCACGCCGCCGCCGAGGAGTTCCCGTGGCGCGAGAGCGCGACGCGCGTGATCATCATCGCGACCGACGACACGTTCCTCGAGCGTCCCGACAACTACGGCGATCGCGACGGCGACGGCGACACCACGAGCACCGACTTCCCGCGCGAGGGCGACTATCCCGCGATGCGCACGATGGCCGAGACGATCGCCGCGGTGCGCGCGGCGCGAGCGCGCGTGTTCTCGTTCACGCGCCTGTCGCCGCCCGGCTTGTCGGAATTCCTCACGCGGTGCGGCACCGGCCGTCGCCTCGACTGGTCGCAGGTGCCGAGCGGCTGGAGCGCACCGTACGGCGGCGCGGCGCCGATCCCGGAGTCGACCGACGGGCGCAACTTCGATCTCGTCGCAGTGCGCGACGGAACGCTGAGCCTCGCGGACACGATCTCCGAGGTCGTGGTCGAGAGCTACTGTCAGCCGCCGCTGTTCTGATCAGCGGTCACTGCCAGCGGTCAGTCATCGTCGCCGCAGCGGTCGCCGTCGCGATCCGTGCACGGTCCCCACACGCCGACCGTGCACGTCGAACGGCACCGGTGCCGCCCGCCGGGGCAGTCGCGCTCGAGCGCCTCGTCGACGCGGCCGTCGCAGTCGTCGTCGAGCGCGTTGCACGTCTCGTCGTGCCCCTCGATCCGCCCGACGCACGCGCTCCACCGGCCCGCGACGCAGGTCTGCACGCCCGGCACGCAGACGCGGTCGCCGCCGCCTTCGCACGAGCGCGTCTCGGCGAGCACGCAGTCGCAGCGCTCGTCGACGTCGCCGTCGCAGTTCTCGTCGCGCGCGCCTTCGCACACCTCGGACGCGCCGGGGCGACACGCCGCGCACGAGTCGTCGCAGTC
>JALYRN010000350.1 GCA_030855295.1 Myxococcota bacterium
AAGCGCTCGCGATCGCCGGCGACATGTGCGGCGCCGCGCGCCGCCGCGAGCAGCTCCCGCGCCTGCACGCGGAGCCGCCCGCGATTCCTGACGACCGCACGCCGAGGCGGTGAGTCGGCAGGAGTGCTCGCCTCGGAGGCGCACACGGGAGCGCGCGCAGCGCGCGGACGGAAGCGACCGGAGCGGCCGAGCCGATCGATCAGCGCGCGAGGATCTCGACCACGCGCGCGATTGCGCGCGGGTCCTCGATCATCCAGCGGTGCAGCGCGATCGGCAGGCGCGTCTCGCTGCGCGCGCCGGGCAGGCGGCTCGAGGTCGCGGGCACGATCATCAGATCGTAGGGCGTGTACATCACGTGCACCTCGACCTCGCCCCACGGATCGGCATCGCCCCCGAGCTCGCGCAGCAGCGGGCTGCCGGGCCGCATCTCGCGCGCGCCGGGAAAGGGCAGCGCCCACGCCATCGCGGTGCCCTGGTGCGGGCCCGAGATCGACACGAAGCGCCGCACTCGATCGCGCCCCCCGAGCTTCTGCACGAACGTGCGCGTGACCAGCGCGCCCATGCTGAAGCCGACCACGTCGACGCGCTCCGCACCGGTGCGCGCGCTCAGGTCGCACACCGCGCGATCGACCTGCGACGCGAGCGCGCGGATCGGCGCGCGCCCGTCGTTCGGACGAAGATCGATGCAGTCGACCGGCCCGAGCCCCGCGCGCTCGAGGCCGCGCCGCAACGTGCCCAGCTTCGCGCCGGTGTCCCAGATGCCGTGGACCAGCAGGATCGGCGACGCGCTCACTCAGACCCTGTCAAAAAAAAACGGCTCACCCGCTCCGGGCCCTTCCGTCCGCGCGTGAAGCGCGCGCTCCCGTGCGGTCCCTCCGGGGCGAGCACTCCCGCCGACTCAGAACACGTAGCGCAGGTACGCCGCGCCGTGGATCCCGATCGCCATCTCGCCGCCGGGGCCGTCGAGCGAGGGCGCGCCGCGCACGCCGCCGTGCACGCCGATCGAGTAGTGGCGGCTGCGGAAGTGCGCATCGAGCCCGAGATCGCCGCCCCACGTGAGCCCCACGCTGTCCGCGTCCTGCAGCCCGTAGAGCGCGAGCACGTCGGTCGTCGCGACCACGATCCCGGCCTGCCCCGCGAGCCAGATCCCGAACTCGGCGGTCGGGTGGATCTGCACCTTCACCTCGCCGAGCCCCGACACCAGCTCGAACACGCTGGTGCTCGGCGGCGCGGGCGCGGCGGTCTCGTGGAACGACACGTCGCCGATCACGCGCACGAAGAGCCAGTCGAGGATCTCGTACCCGAACCCGATCGCCGCGAACGGCCCCGGGCTCGAGATGCGCCCCACCCCGCCGACGAACCCGCGCCCCCCGACCGACACCTCGAGGAAGAACCCGTGCGCGTAGAGATCGCGCGAGACCTGGATCGCCTCGGGCGGCAGCCGCTCCACATCGAGCCGCGTCGCGTCCGGCTCCTCCGTCGTCGCGCCGGTGCCCACCGGCTCGGTCGACGTCTGCGCGAGCGCCACCGCTGGCCCGAGCAAGGCGACGACCATCGCGAACGACGCGAGCCAGCTGCGCAGCACGGCCGCAGCGTACACGCCGCGAACGCGCGGAATCAATCGAAGCTCAGCCTCAGATGCTGTCGCAAGATCGGCTCGGCCGCTCCGGTCGCTTCCGTCCGCGCGCTGATTGATCGGCTCGGCCGCTCCGGTCGCTTCCGTCCGCGCGCTGCGCGCGCTACCGTCCGCGCCCTCCGGGACGAGCACTCCTGCAGGCTGCTTCGTGCGCTCCCGAACCCGCCCTCCGGGGCGAGCACTCGTGCCGGCTCGAGGGCTGCCCCGAAATCGACTTCCCCAACCGCGCGCGATCGAGAAGCCGCTGAGCCGCAACGGCCTCGGCTCGGCGCTCGAGACTCGCTCGCACGCCGACGCGATCACGCCGGCGCGCGGCCGGGATCGTGCGCGGGATCGATCGGCCCGGCTCGTCGCCAGCCGATCCGCAGAAGCCACGTCCGCGCGGTCGCGACCACGAGCCCGACGTCGGCGCAGCTCGCGACCGCGCAGGACCACCCGTCGAACAGCGCGCCCGACGAGCACGGATCGACCGCGCGCGCCGAACGAGGCGCGACCCGATGCTTGCGCCAATTGCAGAGCACATAGGCGATCGCGTGCCTCACCTGCCGAGGCGTCGTGAGCACTCGCTCGTGATAGCGATCCGCGAACACCGGCCCGGTCCGCTCCATCGCGCGGTTGATCGCGCGCGCGACGCGCACACACAGGCCCTTGATCCCGCGCACCAACGAGGCCCGGCTCTCGGCCTCGACGATCAAATGCGCGTGATCGCGCTGCACCGAGAAGTGCACGATGCGCATGCCAAAGCGATCGGACGCGGCGCCGATCGCGCGCGTCATCCGCGTGAACGTCCGGCGCGCCCGCAGGCTCCAGACGTGCCGCCGCACCTTCAACGTCACGAGCACCGGCTCGCGACCCGTCAGCGTCGCTCGCCGCGCATGAGGCACGCCAGCCCGCGCGCCGGTCGGCTTGCGCCCGGCGCCCGCGCGCCTCCCTCCCCAGGTGCGGAACGCGATCACCGTCTGCTCGTTCCGTGACGCCCGCCTGCTCTTGCGCATGACGAGAGGTCGCTCGCCGAGCGCCGCGACTGACGCGCTTGAATTGGCAGACATCATCGGTGTCGATCAGCGCCCGCCGGGCGCGCGATGATTCGGCAGACAATCGCGGACGGTGACCGGGGCGGCTCGCGTGATGGGGGCGGCGTCCTCGGGCGAGCGCGGGACGACGGCCCTTCGGGCGTCGACGCGGGCCCGCGGGCGTTGCCCTCTCGCCGTGCTTCGGACGACTCCTCGTGACGCCTTGCGGGCGAGCCCGCCTCGGTTGTAGGAGCTCTTGTCCGCGTCCGAGATCCTCTTCAGCGGGTCTTGGGAAACACCGCGGGAGTGCTCGTCACGCGCCTCGGAACGGACACAGGCCGCAGGGTCACGCACTGACACTCGAACCGCTCTTCCGTGCCGCGGTGCATGACAAACAGCCCCACACCAACGGCAGGCACGGCCTTGTCAGTGACGTCACCCCATTCCTCGGTCGTCGTGCCGTCTGCGAATCGGATGCGCCCGTAATCGAGCCATTCGCCGATGCCGAGCGTGCCCTCGCGCGAGCAACCACCGAGAACCAGTAGATACTCGCCTACGTACTCGTCGGCGTCCTCCGCGTGACTCGCGAACGAAGTCACGTTCCTGAGCAACACCTGCAAGTCGGAGCCGTGGTGTTCGACGCCAGCGACGATGGCATCGTGAAAATCGATCAACATTCGCGATTCACCAGGCCATGACGGAACGAGCCGCCGTCAGTGCTGTGAGAAGCACGCGAGGCAGGGCGGCGTCTCGCACTCCGCGGCGAGGCTCTCGTTGCAGATCCCCATCGGCCCGGCGGGGAGCTGACACGGCTGGCCCGCTCGCTCGCAGACCGTCGGCGCGCGCGCCGGCGGAGGCCCGGACGTGTCGGGACAGCCCGCGAGGAGCGAGAGAGAAGCGGCGAGGAAGTACATGCGGCGCACCATCGTCGGGAAGGATACGCCCGCTGCCCGCTCCGCGCGCCGGACGCGGCCGATCGAAGAGCGAGTCGGCGCGGCTCGATGCGACGGAAGTCGCGACCTCGACGACGCGCGCACGTTCCCGCGGAGACGCTCGGCGCCGTCGCGCGGACGGTCAGCGGCGGTACATGCCGAAGAGGGCTCGGCGGCGGACCTCGAGAGCCTTCTTGACGATGTCGCGGTTGGCCGCGCCCGCGAAGCGGTGGGCGAGGGACCAGTCGTCGTCACGGTCGCACGCGAAGACGATCGCGTCGTGCTCGGCGTCGTGGCGGACGTCGGCGATGTCGTCCCACGACACGAAGCGACGCGCGGCGCCGCGCACGAAGAGCGCGCCGTCGACGCGGAGCGCGAGGTAGCTCTCGTCGCTGAGGACTCGGTTGAGGCCGAGGATCGCGAAGAGGCCGCCGCCGACGATCAGCGCGAAGCCGATCAGCGTCCACGCGATCGTCGACGGGTCGAGCGCGACCGCCGGCCAGAGCACGGGCACGCGCATCGGCGAGCGCGTCGCCAGCGCCGCGGCGTGCGGCGCTCCTCCGACGAGCCTCGCGATCGAGAACGATCCGGCGACCATCCCCGCCGCGCCGACCGTGAGGTACTTCGCGATCCGCCGGCTCGCGTCGATGCGGAACCACTCGACGATCGGCGCCGCGGGGATGCCCAGCGGGTCTTCGGGATCGATGCGCGGGCGGGCTTCGGCGATCGTCATCGCGCGTCGAGCTCAGCGCGGGGTCGACGCCTTCGTCACGCGGCCGCGGCGCGCGCGAGAGAGCGTGACGTCGAGCTCGTGCGGACCGTCCGCGACGACGTCGACCTCACGCGGCTGGTAGCCGCGCGCGCTCACGACCAGGCGATGCGAGCGGCTGTCGAACGGTACGTCGAACGTGGAGGCCGGCATCTCCTCGCCGTCCCACGTGTACGTCGCGCTCTCGGGCGCGCCGCTCAGCGTCATGCGGACGTGCTCGATGCGGCGGAGGACCGGCTCTTCGGGCGGCGGCGCTTCCTCGTGCGCGATCACGCCGATCTGGCTCTGCTCTTCCTCGCGCCGCTCCTCGAGCCGCATCCGGTGCAGATAGAGCAGCCCCGCGATGCCCGCCGCGAGCAGCACGAGCGGAGAGAAGCGCATCGCGCGACGCAGCGGGCTCTTGCCGCGCACGAAGTGCACGCGCGCGACCTCGGCGTCGGGTGGCGGGGTGAAGATCTTCGCGTGCACCTCGGCCGCAGGCTGCTCCCAGTCGAGCTCGAGCAGCGCCTTGCGCACGGTCGCCGCGCTGCCGGGTCGATCGGTGGGGAGCTTCGAGAGGAGCGCCGTCACCAGGTCGTCCAGCGGCCTCGGGACGTACACGCCGGCAGGCGCGGTCTCGCGCAGGCGCGGCGCCGGCGTGCGCAGGTGATGGCCCATCAGGATGACGGGCTCCTTCTCGGTGAACACGGGGCGACCCGCGATCATCTCGAAGAGGATCGCGCCCAGCGAGTACAGGTCCGCCGCGGGCCCGACCGGCAGGCGCGCGACCGCCTCGGGGCTCATGTAGCGAGGCGTGCCGAGCATCTGCCCGACCTCGGTGAGACCCGCGGCGTCGCTCGGCCGCGGCCCGCCCTCGGCGCCCGCGCGATCGACGATCCGCGCGATGCCGAAGTCGAGCACCTTGAGCGCCGCACCGGCCGGCGCGGACGAGCTCACCTGCGGCTTGTCGAGCAGGAGGACGTTGTCGGGCTTGAGGTCGCGGTGGACGACGCCCGCCTCGTGCGCGGCCTCGAGCGCGGAGAGCACCTCGCACGCGATCCGCACGGCGTCGCGCGGTGGCACGCAGCGCTCGCGGCGCATGCGCTGCAGCAGGCTCTCGCCCGCGAGCAGCTCCATCACGAGGAACAAGGTGCCGTCGTCGCCCTGACCGAAGTCGTGCACCATCACGACGTTCGGGTGGTGCACCGCGCTCGCCGCGCGCGCCTCCCGCTGGAAGCGCGCCGCCATCGCGACGTCCCCCGCGAAGTCCGCGCGCACGACCTTGAGCGCGACGCGGCGGTCGATCGCCACCTGCGTCGCCTCGTACACCGCGCCCATGCCGCCGACGCCGAGCAGGCGCTCGATGCGATAGCGACCGGCGACCACGCTGCCGGGCTGCAGCGGCGCGGCCTCTTGGATGTCCATGCGCGAGGCTCGGCGCACCGGCCGCGACGCGGACGGGTTCTCCTCGATCACGCCGGTCGAGGTGCCGGTGCGCGGGTGAATCGCGCGCTGCTCGTGGCGCTCGGACATGGGCCCGGAGGTCGACGAGAATAGCACGGCGAGCGCCCGCAGCGTTGCACGATGCGACGTGCTGTACGGGTGACGCGCTTGACGGCGCAGCTCGGTAGCGCAAATGTGGTGCCGTGCGCCGCGCGCTCCGCCGTCTGCCTGCTCGCGTCCTCGCGGGGCTCCTCGCGACTGCGCTCGCAGGCGCTGCGGTCACGGCCGGATGGAGCTTCGTCGTGTGCGCGCCGATGGCGGAGGCGCGCATGCACTGCTGCTGTCCGCCGGCGTCGCGCGCGACCGACGTGATCGCGCGGACGTGCTGCGAGGACCGCAGCGTGCCGAGCCTGCCGGGCGTCGACACGCACGAGAGCACGCCGAAGACGTTCGCCGCGCCGCTGCTCGCGGTGCTGCCGCTCGCGCTGCTGCTCGGGGGCTTCGAGGCGAGCGCAGCGGAGCAGGCGCCGCGCGGCGTGGAAGCGCGCGCGGGCCCGGGCGAACGACTGCACGCGACCCACTCCGTCTTCCTCCTCTGATCCCGCGACCGGATCGATGCATCGGCATGCGCCTCGAGCGCGTGCCGCGTCGGATCTCGTTCGCGGAGGAAGTGCGTTGAGGAGAGCCATCGTCGGGGCTGCGGTGTGGACCGCGGGATGTGTGTCGCCGGGCACGTGGAGCGCGCTCCACGAGGTCGAGCGGGAGCTCGAGCGGGAGCCCGCGGTGGCGGTGTCTGCGGGCGACGAGCGGGTCACGCGCGGTCCGGCGCAGCGCTGCTCGGAGATCGCGGAGCGCGTGGTCGAGGGGCATCCGGCGCTCGGGGTGCCTCGGGCCCGCGCGCGCGCCGCGCTCGCGACCGCGCGATCCGAGGGCGCCCTCCCCGCGCCGGAGCTGATGCTGGAGCTGTGGGACTTTCCGATCGGCGATCCGCAGCGCGCCGATCGCGAGGGCATGTACATGATCGGCGTGGGCCAGGCGCTCCCGCCGGCAGGCGCGCTCGACGGGCGGGCGCGCGCCGCGGTGGAGGACGCGCGCGCGGCCCTCGGT
>JALYRN010001281.1 GCA_030855295.1 Myxococcota bacterium
TCCGTGCGGTCGCCGGAAGGAGGAAGCGCGCCGCTCATGAGTCGTTCGTGTCGCGGCTCGATGCGCTCGCCGCGAGGATCGGCACGAGCGGACGGCCGCGCAGCGTGCACCACACCCGATGCAGCATCAGCCGCGTGTGCATCCGCGCGATCAGCCAGTTGTCGAGGAAGAGCTTGAAGTGCGAGACGCCGCCCTCCGCCCGCGAGACGTAGTGCACGCGCGTCGGCACGTTCAGCACCGGCGCGCCCGTCCACGCGATGCGCACCGCGACCTCGGGATCGAAGTCCATCCGATCCCCGCACGGGCTCGACGCCCGCACGGCTGCCTCGAGCGGATAGACACGGAAGCCGCACATCGGATCACGGATGACGTGCCGACCCGCCTCGAGATTCGTCCAGAAGATCGTGATCTGCCGTCCGATCTTCCGCCCGAGCGGCGCGCTGCCGTCGAACTCCGGCTGCCCGAGGATCAGCGCGTCGGGCGTCGCGCGCGCGAGCGCCAGCAGATCGGGGATGTCCTCGAGCGCGTGCTGTCCGTCGGCGTCGACCTGCAGCGCGTGCGTGAAGCCGAGGCTGTGCGCGAACGCGAAGCCCGACTTCACGGCCGCGCCCTTGCCCCCGTTCGCCTCGCGATGGTGCACCTGCGCGAGCCCGTCGCGCCCGATGCCCTCGATCACCGCGCGCGCCTCGGGCCCGCTGCCGTCATCGACGACGACGACGTCGCTCAGGTGCTCCCGCACGCGCAGCACGACATCTCGCACCGTGCGCGGGTTGTCGTAGGTCGGGATCAAGATGCAGGGGCGAAATGCGCTCACCGTGCCGGGGGCCCGGTGTGCTGGCCGGGGGGGTCCTTGTCAAGGCTCCGGGACCAAACGCGCTACATCCCCTTCACAGGCAGATGCGCTGCGGCGTCAGGCGCGGGGTCATGTCCCCGGTCCCGAGCTGCCCGTGCTCGTTGTGCCCCCAGCAATACAGCGCACCGGTCTCCCGCAGCGCGCAGCTGTGCTCGCCGCCGACCGTGACGTCGCTCCACCGCGTGCCCGGCCAGACCGCCGCCGGCACCAGGCGCGGCTCGGTGTCGCCGACGCCGAGCGCGCCGCGGTGGTTCGGCCCCCAGCACACGAGCTCGCCGTCGGTCGCGATCGCGCACGAGTGGTTCCAGTGCGCGAGCCGCTGCGCGTCGAGGTCTTGCACCTGCCGAGGCGTCGTCTCGTACGTCATCGCGGCGTCGCCGATCCCGATCACACCCGTGCAGTCGATGCCGCCCTCGATGTACCCGAAGTCGCACGCATCGCAGTCGGTCCCGCAGCCCCAGCAGTAGACCTCGCCCGCGGCGGTGCGCGCGCAGGTGTGGCCCTCACCCGCAGCGACCTCGGCCCAGGTCCCGAGCGACGCGCCGATCGGCGTCGGGCTCATCGCGCGCGCCGGCATCGCGCCGTTGCCGAGCTCGCCGTACGCGTTCCATCCCCAGCACGACAGCCGTCCCGCGCTGATCGCGCACGTCTGGAAGGCGCCCGCCGACACGCTCGTCACGGCGCCTGTGAACGCTGTGATGCGCACCGGCGACTCGACCTCACCCATCGGCGCGTCGTCGCCGACCGAGTACTGCGAGTTGCTCCCGAAGCACCACAGCGCGCCGCTCGTGTCGATCGCGCACGAGTGATAGCGGCCGATGCCGGGCAGCGACCACGACGTGGTGCCGGGGACCTGCACCGGCATCGGCTCGTCGTTCCCGGGGCGCGGTCCGAGGCCGAGCTGCGAGCCGTTGTTCGACCCGAAGCACCACATCTCGGTGCCGCGCACCGCGCACGTCGAGTAGCCGCCGGCGTCGACGACGTCCCACAGATCGTCGCGCGGGCTCACCTCGCCCGGCGACGCGAACGTCGCGAACCCGAGGCCGGTCTCGCCGACCCCGCGACCGCCCCAGCACCAGAGGTGCCCGCCCTGGATCACGCAGGTGTGCGAGATGCCGGCCGAGACCTGCTCGATCGGCTGCGCCGGCGTGCACGCGCCCGCGCTGCAGCCGTCGCCGGCGCAGAGGCAGCGCT
>JALYRN010001282.1 GCA_030855295.1 Myxococcota bacterium
GCCGATGGGCGCCGCCGCGTGGCGGAGCGGGAACACGTTCCGGCTCGGGCGCGGAGGCCTCGCGGGCCGCGGCGGCGGGGGCGCGGCCGCGGCGAGCGATGGTGCGGAAGGAGGGTCGGTCGATGTCGTCGCGCGGTGATTGGTGGCTCGTGCTCGCGAGCGTCGTCGCGCTGTCCGGCTGCTACGAGGCGCACCTCTGCGGGAGCCCGGAGGCGTGCAATCTCTTCGACGACGACTGCGACGGACGCATCGACGAAGGGTTCGTGGACGACGATGGCGTGTACCGCAGCATCGAGGCGTGCGGAGCGTGCGGCGTCGACTGCCGGGATGCGTTCCCGACCGCGGCCGAGGGAGGCGTCGCGTGCGAGGACGACGCGGCGCTCGGGCCGATCTGCGTGCTGGTGTCGTGCCCGATCGGGTTCCATCGCGCGGGTGAGGGCGCGTGCGTGCCCGACGTTCCGTCGCTCTGTCTTCCGTGCACCCTCGATGCCGACTGCGCGCTGCGCGTGCCCGGCGCGCGATGCCTCGAGACGGCGACTGGCGCGCTGCGATGCGGCCAGCCGTGCGGCGGCGGGTTCGAGTGTCCCGGCGGGTTCGAGTGCGTGCCGGGCGGCGGCGACGAGCCCGCGCAGTGCGTGCCGGTGAGCGGCATCTGTGCGTGCGGCGCGGGCACCGAGGACGCCGAGCTCGCGTGCTTGCTCGACTCACCCGATCCCGCCCATCGCTGCGCCGGCGTGCAGCGCTGCGGCGAGGACGGACCGAGCGCGTGCGAGCCCGCGCTCGGCGAGGCGTGCAACGCCCAGGACGACGACTGCGACGGCGCGATCGACGAAGAGTTCCGCGACGATGCGGGACGCTACGTCGCGCGGCTGCACTGCGGCGCGTGCGCGACGCCGTGCGTCGAGCCCGGGCCGAACATGCTCGCCGAGTGCCTCCCCGACGGCGCGGGGACCCGCTGCGAGATCGACTGCCTCGACGGCTTCGTCGACGTCGATCGCATCCTCGCGAACGGCTGCGAGTGCGAGCGCTGGGACGGCGAGGGTCCGCCGCCCGCGATCGGCGGCGACGTCGACTGCGACGGCGTGCCCGACGACACGGCCGACTTCGTCTACGTGAGCGTCACCGGCAGCGACACCAACCCCGGCACCCTCGCGCGTCCGATGCGCACGCTCGCGGCGGCGCAGGCGCGCGCGCGCGGCGAGGGCAAGGACGTGCTGGTCTCGCGCGGCATCTACGACGGTGCGTTCGACGTGGTCGGCGGGGTCAGCGTGTTCGGCGGGTACTCGCCGGACTTCCGTGATCGCGATCTCGAGCTCTATCCGGTGTTGATCGAGCGCTCGGACGGCGAGCCGGGGACGCCGCCGCTGACGTGCCGCAGCGTGACGGCGCCGACGCGGATCGAGGGCTTCGTCGTGCAGGGGAGCGACGCCACGCGCGAGGGAGGCGGGAGCACCGCGATGTTCCTCGACGGCTGCGGTCCTGCGGTGCGCTTCGCGGCGATCACGGTGCTCGCGGGGCGCGGTAGCGACGGCGTGCGCGGCGACGACTCGAGCACGAACCTGCGCGACTGGGGGCTGATGTCGCTCACCGAGCTCGACGGCTCGGCCGGCAGCGAGGGTGCGCCCGGCAGCAGTGGCGGGCTGTGTCGCCGCATCGAGGGCGGCGCGGGCGGCCGTCACACGTGCCGCGCGGTCGACGTCAGCGGTGGTCGCGGCGGGGCGACCGAGTGCCCCGGCAACATCTGCACGAACGGCAGCCCGTGCGCGAACGCGGGCTGCACCGACTTCACCTCGGGCGGCGTGTGCAACATCGATCGCGTGCTCGCGCTCGCGACGCCGAACCCTGCCGCGGAAGCGGGACGCGGGCCGGCAGCAGGGGCGGCGGGCGAGCTCTCGTACAGCGCGCCGACGAACCGCGGCGTCTGCAATTTCTGCGACGACAACCCGACGCTGCTGCGCGACGGCGGGAACGGCGGCGATGGAACGAGCGGCGGCATCGGGGGCGGTGGCCTCGGCTGCGGCGCGCCGCCGCTGGTCGACGCGCAGG
>JALYRN010001283.1 GCA_030855295.1 Myxococcota bacterium
CGCCCGAGCAGCGCGCCTCGAAGTCGTCGAACGACTCGTCGTCGCGCGGGACCTCGCAGTCGGCTTGATCGCCGCCCTCGCCCGCGCCGGCGCAGCGCGCCTCGAACGCATCGAAGTCCTCGCCGTCGCGCGGGACGTCGCAGTCGGCCTGATCGCCGCCGCCGACGTCGCCGCCGCCGAGATCGATGGGCGGCGTCTCGCCGTGCGGATCGATCGGCGCCTCGGCCTCGGGCAGGAGCATCAGCGAGAGCGCGGGCACGTAGGTCGTGATCATCAGCGCGGTCGCGAACACCGCGATGAAGGGCAGAACGACCTTGTAGAGATCGGGCACCGGACGGTTGAAGCGGAACCCCGAGATGAACAGGTTCAGCCCCATCGGCGGCATCAGGTAGCCGATCTCGAGGTTGATCAAGAACACGATGCCGAGGTGGTACGGGTTGATCCCGAAGTGCATCGCGATGCCCATGATCAGCGGCACGATCACGACGATCGCCGAGAAGATGTCCATCAACATCCCGACGATCAGCAGGAACACGTTGAGCGCGAGCAGGAACGTGATCGGCGAGTCGATGATGCCGCCCGAGCTCTGCCCCTGATCCGCGAGCGCGCTGACCGCCTCGCGGCACTCGAACATCACGTCGCTGTGCGCTGCGAGGTACTCGCGCGCCGGCTCACCGCAGGTCAGCGCCTCGAAGAGCACGTCCGCGGTCTGCGCCTGCACGAAGTAGAAGGTCAGCACCGTCGCGGCGCAGAGCTTCACGAAGATCGCGCCGACCAGCACCATCGAGTCCGGGATGATCCGCGGGATGTCCTTGGTGAGCGAGAGGTCCTTGTAGACGAAGACCTCGATCACCAGCACGTAGAACGCGGTGCAGACCGCCGCGCCGAGCGGGCCGTTCGCGAGCAGGCCGGCGACGACGACGATCGGCAGCGCGAGCTCCCACTTCGCCTCCCAGATCGCGGCGACCGCCTCCTTCGCGTCGAACGTCGAGCGCGGGACCTTGCGCACGATGCCGATGAACATCGAGTACGCCATCATCAGCACGACCACGAGCAGGCCCGGCAGCACGCCCGCGAGGATCATGTTGTTGAGCTGCACGCGCTCGACGCCCGGCGGCATCTCCTGCAGGCCGGCGATGATCCCGTAGACCAAGAGCGGCAGGCACGGGAAGAACGTGATGCCGAGCGCGCCGCCGCTGGTCACGAGACCGAGCGAGAAGCCCTCGGGGTAGCGATCCTTGATCAGCGCGGGGAAGAGCAGCCCGCCGATCGCGACGATCGTGATGCCGCTCGCGCCGCTGAACACGGTGAAGCCGGTGCACGCGATCACGCAGACCACCGCGAGCCCGCCAGGCAGCGAGCCGAGCAGCGCGCGCGCGACGCGCACCAGGCGCATCGGCGTCTTGCTCTCGCTCATCAGGTAGCCGGCGAGCGTGAAGACCGGGATCGTCGGCAGCACGCTCATCGTCGCGAAGTGGTTGCCGAGCACGTCCTCGACGGCGATCGAGAGCGGCATCGCGTCGACGGTGTCCGAGCCGTGCATCCACAGGAAGAGCGCCAGGCCCCCGAGGAACGTGAAGAGCGGCGCCCCCATGATCGCGACGATCGCGAAGAACACGACGCCCATGCCGATCGAGACGTTCTCGATGTTCAGGATGCCGACGTACGTCAGCGCGAGCGTCGCGAGCACGCCGGCGATCGCGACCAACGGCGCGACGGGGCTCTCGATCTTCGCGTACTCGGTCGGCACCGGCTCGGTCGCCTGCGCCGAGCCGTGCTCGCGCACGCGGAGCGCGAGCGGGATCCCGAGCGTCGCGGCCGCCGCGAGCGCGCCGAACAGCACCGGCCAGAACGTGGTCGTGCCGAACGCGAGCGCGATCGGGACGCAGAGCACCGCGAGCGCGATGCCGATCTCGACCGGCCCCGACTGCGACACCGGCGCGACGCGGCTCGCGTCCCCGGGCAGGTTCGGCACGCCGTCGGGCTCGCCGTGGGGGGTGCTCTCGTCGCCGGCGGGCACAGGCGGCGGCGGGGCGGACT
>JALYRN010000351.1 GCA_030855295.1 Myxococcota bacterium
AGCCGCCGCCGCGCGAGCCGCCGCCGCGCGAGCCGCCGCCCACCCTCGAGCCCTTCACCTCCATCCCGCCCGAGCCGCCGTCCGCCGCGACGCCGCTCTCGTTCGGCGCGCTCGAGGATCCCGCGCCGCCCCCGCTCGCCCCGCACGTCCCCGATCTGCCGCTCGCCGCGAGCGCGCCCGCGCCGCTCCTCATGGACGTGACGCCGCTCTCGCTCGGGCTCGAGACCGCGGGCGGCTACTGCGCCAGCGTCGTCCCTCGCAACGCGCCGGTCCCCGCCGAGAAGTCGCGCGTCTTCTCCACCGCGCGCGACGATCAGGAGGCGGTCGAGCTGCGCATCTGCCAAGGCGAGTCGACGAAGTTCGCCGACAACCAGATGCTCGGAACGCTCGTGCTCGACGGCATGCGCAAGGCACGGCGCGGCGAGGTCCGCATCGACGTCACGTTCCTGCTCGACGCGAGCGGCATCCTCGACGTGCGCGCGGTCGATCCCGACACCGGCCGCGCGCAACACACGCGCATCCACCTGCAAGGCGGCCTCGACGAGGGCGAGATCGACGCGATGCGCCAACGCCAGGATCGCGAGCTGTCCTGACGATGTCCGGCTCCGACGACCGCCTCGATCAGCTCGACTACTACACGCTGCTCGGCGTCGCGCGCGACGCCGGCGTCGACGACATCAAGCGCGCGTTCCGCACCTTCGCGCGCCGCTATCACCCCGATCGTCACGCCGGTGGCGACGCCGAGAAGATCGACCGCGCGACCCGCATCTACCGTCGCGGCAGCGAGGCGGTGCAGACGCTGACGAGCCTCGAGTCCCGCCGCGCCTACGACGCCGGGCTCGCGAAGGGCGAGCTCCGCCTCAAGAGTGTCGCGCGCGCCGCGCCGATCGCGCGCGATCAGCCGGGCGTCGGCGCGCCTCGGCGAGCGCCGGATCCGGCGGCGCGCCCTGCCGCGGCCCCGACCATCTCGTCCCCGTCCGCACGCGCTTTCTTCACCAAGGCGCAGGAGTCCGCGCGCGCCGGCGATCTGAAGGCTGCGCATCGCCACCTGGCGAGCGCGATGGCGCAGGAGCCCGGCAACCCGCTGCTCGAGCAGGCGCTGATCAAGATCGAGCGCGCGCTGCGCGGCTGGTGATCGACTCGCGCGCCGCTACTCGCGCAGCAGCACGTCGCAGTAGTACCGGATGCGCTTCACCAGCGCGCCGTGCGGCCGCTGGTGGATGTCGCGCTTGAGCGCGAGCATCACCTTGCGCTGGATCGTGTACGCGTTGACCGTCGGCTTCGGCGCGACCGCGCCGTTCACGTCCCGTAGCGCATCGAACACGCGCTCTCGCGGCCAGCCCCAGGTCTCGAGATCCTCGTCGGGGATCCGCTCGATCATGCGCTCGGCGAGCTCGCGCTTCTTCGCGTCCTTCGCGAGCTCGGCCGCCCACTTGTGCAGCGAGCTCGCGACCGGGCGCGAGTGCTGGCTCACCGTGATCGGATCGCCCGGACCCTTCTTGCCCTCGAAGCGCGTGCCGTAGTCGACCGCCTCGGGCTCGTTCTCGACGTCCAGATACGCGAAGACGCGCTCCATCTGGCGCTCGGGCTCGGCGACCACCGTCTCGTACGCGACGTGCACCAGCGGCACCGGCCGCTCGCGCAGCAGCTTCCCGATCGCGGGGACGTACCGCTCGAGCAGCGGGTTGAACTCGTGCGCGCGCGCCCAGTCGCCGTCGAAGAACGAGTTCGCGAAGCTCGAGAAGATCGCGAGCGGATGCCGCGTGAGCACGACGTACTTCGCGTGCGGATAGAGCTTCGCGAGGAACGGCGTCACCAGCGCGTACGCCGGCGTCTTGTCCATGAAGTAGCGCTTGCCGGTCGGCGCCAGCATGCGCCCGTACATCGTGTCGGCGTACGCGCGCAGCGCGTCGAGGTAGTCCTCCTCGCCGCGCGGCAGCGAGCTCACGAAGAGCCGGATCGCCTCCGCCGAGTTGATGTGATCGAAGGGCGCCTTGTCGACGGTGTCGTAGTAGCCGAGGTACGCCATCGGCGTGATCAGGTGCGGCTCCGGGTGCGTGTGCACCTGCGTGTGCGAGCCGATCATCCGCTGCAGCAGCGTCGATCCGCTGCGCGGCGGCGAGATCACGAAGAGCAGCTGATCCTGCACGGACTCCGAAGCGGGCCGAGACGACATGGCCCCTCCTGGTGTCCTGCTGCGCCGCTGCGGTCAAGTTTCCGCCAGGCCGTGAGCGCACGCCCACCACTGCCGTGCCGAGCTCCGCCATGCGTGCTATGCGCCCGTACTTCCAAAGGAATTCGCCATGCAGCTCAAGGTCGTCGAGACCCCCAAAGAGGAGACCGCGCGCGCCGTTCGCCCGCCCGTCGATCCCTCGACCCTGAACCACCGACAGCTGCTCGGCGGCGACTTCTGGAGACGCATCCCGGCGTACGCGGGCGTGAGCGAGGCCGAGTTCCTCGATCACCGCTGGCAGATGAAGCAGACGATCACGCGCGTCGACAAGCTGCTCGCCGCGCTGCAGGGCCTCGTCTCGCCGGCGTTCATCTCCGACGCCGAGGAGGGCTTCCGCCTCGCGCCGATGGCGGTGCGCGTCTCGCCGTACCTGCTCTCGCTGATCGACTGGGAGAACCCCTACGAGGACGCGCTCCGCCGCCAGTTCATCCCGCTGGTCTCGACGCGCCTCGCCGATCACCCGAAGCTCCGCTTCGACTCGCTCAACGAGCAGGCCGACGCGCCGGTCGCGGGCCTCACGCACCGCTACCCCGACAAGGCGCTCTTCCTCGCGCTCGACACGTGCCCGGTCTACTGCCGCTTCTGCACGCGCAGCTACGCCGTCGGCCCCGACACCGATCAGGCCGAGCTCGAGAAGCTCAGCCTCAAGGCGAACGCGCAGCGCTGGGACGACATCTTCGAGTACGTCGCGTCGCGCCCCGAGCTCGAGGACATCGTCATCTCGGGTGGCGACTCGTACAACCTGCGCGCCGATCAGGTCCGCGAGATCGGCAACAAGCTCCTCGACATCCCGCACGTGCTGCGGATGCGCTTCGCGACGAAGGGCCCTGCGGTCATGCCGCAGAAGATCCTCACCGACGAGGACTGGTTCTCGGCGCTGACCGAGATCGTCGATCGCGGCCGCAAGATGGCGAAGGACGTCGTCCTGCACACGCACTTCAACCACCCGAACGAGATCACCGAGATCACCAAGCGCGCGATGGATCGCCTCTTCGCGGCGGGCGTCACGGTGCGCAACCAGTCGGTGCTGCAGCGCGGCGTCAACGATCAGGTCGAGACGATGACGCTGCTCGTGAAGCGCCTCGGCTACGTCAACGTGCAGCCGTACTACGTCTACGTGCACGACCTCGTGAAGGGCGTCGAAGAGCTGCGCACGACCGTCGACACCGCGGAGTACCTCGAGAAGTCCGTGCGCGGCACGACGGCCGGCTTCAACACGCCGACCTTCGTGGTCGACGCCCCCGGCGGCGGCGGCAAGCGCGTCGTGCACAGCTACGAGCACTACGATCGCGCGACCGGCATCTCGGTCTACACCGCGCCCCGCGTGAAGCCCGGCCAGTTCTTCCTCTACTTCGATCCGCTCCACCTCCTGCCCGAGGCCGGGCAGATGCGATGGAAGGACCCCGCCGAGCACAGCAAGATGATCCAGGAAGCCCTCGATCGCGCCCAGGCCGCGGCCCGACGCTGATTTCGGGCTGGCCGGGGCCTAGCCGCGTCGTGCGCGCGCCACGATCACCTGCGACTCGCATCCCTCGCGGATCGGCCCCCGCTCGAAGTCACCCCAGCGCTGCTCGATCGCCCAGCGGTTGTAGTGGAGCAGCGCCTCCAGCTCCTGCGGATAGAACTGCCGATGTGCGAGCGGCAGCACCCGCACGTCGGTGGGATCGTCGATCGCGCTCAGGATCGCGGTGACCATCTGGATCTGTGTCGCCGAGTCGTACTGGAACTGCTCGGCGTAGTGCCACTTGCGACCGCTCGCATCGGTGACCGGCCGCGACACGTACGTGCGCATGGGGTCGCGTGCGAACGCGCGGATCTCCGGCATCAGCACGTCGAACACCAGCCGCCCTCGCGGTGAGAGGTGCGCGCGGCACGTCCCGAACGCGCGCTCCACGTCGTCGCGCGTGTAGAGGTGCATGAACACGTTGAACGGCGCGATCACCAGCGCGAACTTGCGTCGCAGCCGGACCTTCAGCAGATCGCCGCGCACGACGCGCACCCGGGCTCGCACCGCGCGCGTCTCCTTCGCGAGCGCGTCGCGAAGCTGCGCGAGCATCGGCTCCATGCGATCGACCGCGACCACCTCGTGCCCCGCGCGCGCGAGCGCGAGCGTCACGCGACCGCTGCCCGCGCCCAGCTCGAGGATCGGCCCGCCGTGCTCCGCCGCGATCGACTCGTAGAAGCGAACGTCGTAGCGCCGCCTCCGGTAGTTGCGGTCGTAGAGACCGGCGTCCTGGTAGTGCGCCTCGGTCCCGAAGCGCAGCGCCTGCGGAGATGGCTTCATCAGCGCTCCCCCAGCTCGAGCAGCGCCGGCACGTCGGTGATCACGCGCCCCGGCTCCATGCGCTCCACGCGCCACACCTCGCCCGCGCGCACCACCACGAACTCCACCTCGCGCCGATACGGCTGACCCACGAGATCGTACGCAGCGATCCCGCGGAACGCGATGCGACGATCTTCCTCGAGCGTCTCGGACTGCTGGAAGTACACGGTCAGCGGCGCCCCCGCGAGCGCCTGCCACGCCTCGCGCGCCATCTCGCGGTCCTCGGGGTTCACGTCCGCCTCCGCCGCGCGCTTGGCGAGCACCCGCTCGCGCGCCTCGCCGACCGCGATGCCCTCCGCCTCGTCCCACGCGCGCCTCCGCCACGCGTCGTAGAACGACTCCGCGACCGACTCGGCGGTGCGATCGTCGATGCGCAGCTCCGCCATCCGAGCGCGCTGCGTCTGCTCGACCCGCGCCTGATCGGGCGCGCGCCCGACCATCCAGGCGACCAGCCCGATCACGACCATCGCGCTCGAGGCCGCCAGCACCATCGGCGTCGACATCGTCTTCTTCTTCACGTCGTCAGCGCCCTTCCCGACGCGCGAGCAGCGTCTCCACGATCTCCGCGAACCCGCGCCCGCGCTCCTGCCGCGCGATCCACCGAGGCGCGATCGGCAGCCGATCGAGGTGCTCGCGCACGTTGGCCACGCCCGCGCTGTTCGCGAAGTACGCGAACGCGGCCGCATCGTTCCCCGAGTCCCCGACGAAGAGGAACCGCTCGCGCAGCCTCTCCGCGTCGATCCCCAGCACCTCGTGCGCCGCGCGCACCGCGCCCTTCGCCTTGTCCCACGCGCCCGCCGCCGCGTGCGCGTGCACGCTCGAGACGACACAGCGCGCGCCGCACTCCTCGATCACCGCGACCAGCGCTGCGATCTGCTCGCGCGGCAGGCGCACCGTCTCCCCGACGTCGAACGCGAGATCGCGACGACGCAGTCGCCCGTCGGTCGCCTCCCGGACGTGCGGCAGCTCGGCCCGCACGCGCGCCCGGATCCGCTCGCGCATCTCGGCGCCCGCGTCCTCCTCGAAGAACGCCTCCCGCGCGATCTTGCCGTCGCGCCAGAGCCACCCCGCGCCGTTCTCGCCGACGCCCACGTCGATCGGCCAGAGCTGCGCCAGCGGCTCGATCCAGCCGAGCGGCCGCCCCGTCACCGCGATCCGATGCAGCGCCGCGTCGCGCAGCCGGAACAGCGCGGAGTACGCCTCCTCTTCGACGATCCCCGCGCTCGTCAGCGTGTCGTCGACGTCGAACACGACGCCCTCGATCGCGCGCGCCTGCTCGGTGCTCATCTCGGCGATCGGCTGCATCGTCTCGCTCACCCGATCCGCAGGAACGCGCACTTGAGGTAGCGCCCTTCCCCGAACGCCGCCGGCACCGGATGATCGACGCCCTGCTGGCCGAGGTGCACCAGCGTCGGATCACGCCCGGCGTCGCGCACCCCGAGCGTGGCGGCCCGCACCAGATCGTCGGGCGTCATCGCCGCCGAGCACGAGCAGCTCAGGAGCATCCCGCCCGGCTCGATCAGCCGGGCCGCGTCGGCGTTGAGCTTGCGATACGCGCTGCGCGCTCGCTCCAGGTGCTTCACCGACGGCGCGAGCTTCGGCGGATCGAGGATCACGATGTCGAAGCGCTCCTTGCCGCGCCCGAGCTCCACCATGCGAGCACGCGCGTCCGCCCGCTCGAACACGATCCGATCCGCGAGCCCGTGTCGATGCGAGAGCCGCGACGCCATGGTGATCGCGACCGGCGAGCTGTCGACCGCGAGCACCGACGTGGCGCCGCCGCGCGCCGCGAACAGCGCGAACGCGCCGACGAAGCTGTAGAGGTCGAGCACCTTCGCGCCGCTCGCGATGCGCTCCAGCATCGCGCGGTTGTCGCGCTGATCGAAGTAGAACCCGGTCTTCTGCGTGATCGTCGGCTCGAGATCGAATTCCATCCCGCGCTCGCGGAACACCAGCGCGCTCGGATCGGGACCGCGCACCACGCCGGTCTTGGACTCGAACCCCTCGCGCTGCGCCGCCTTCTCGTTCGCGATCTCGATCACCGTCTTCACGCGCGCGACGCGCGCCACGTGCGCGAACACCTCCTGCTCGCGCAGCTTCATCCCGATCGTCAGCAGCTGCACCGTCGCGACGCTCCCGAGCACGTCGACGATCAGCCCCGGCAGCCCGTCGCCCTCCGAGTGCACGAGCCGGTAGCCATCGGTCTCCGCCGACGGCAGCCCGAAGCGCGCCCGCAGCGCCGCCGCGCGCTCGATCGCGCGCCCGATCGACGCGCCGTCGAACGGGTCCCACGGAT
>JALYRN010000352.1 GCA_030855295.1 Myxococcota bacterium
AGCGCGTGGAGCGCGAGCACCTCGCCGCGCGCCTCGCGATCGAGGAGCGCTTCGACGTCGCGAAGCTCCGCCTCGAAGAGCGCCGCGTCGCGGCGAAGCGCGCGGCGGTGCGCGTCGATCGCATCGCGCTGGTCTGGGTGCCCTCGCCCGAGTGAGCGACTGCGCGCTCGCGTGCCGCGCGGCCCCCGCTGACCTAAGCTCGCCCGCGCATGACGACCGACGCCGCACCGCCGAACCGCTTCAAGAACGTGCTGATCGTGCTCGCCGTCCTCGGCGTGCTCGGGCTGCTCGGGTGCGTCGCCTGCGGGATCGGCGGGTACTTCTGGGCCCAGCAGACCGCCGGCGAGATGCGCGTGAGCGGCGTGCGCATCCAGGCCGAGGCCGAGGCGTTCGCCGCGGGGCACACGCAGTCCGAGTGTGTCGACGAGTCCCTCCTTCGCAGCGACGCGTGCGGCGAGGAGATGGCGATCATGTGCCACGCGGAGGCGGGCGTGTTCCTCCGTCGCTGCGCCGAGCGCGCGACCCCCACGCCGGGGTTCTGCGACGGCGTGCCGCGCGCCGACGAGATCATGCAGGGCGCGACGTGGTCGGTCGCGTACTGCACGCAGCTCGGTCGCCGCGACGACCCGCGCTGCCCGCAGCTCGTCCGCGGCGTCGTCGAGCTCTGCGCCGGCCGCTGAGACGACAGGAGTGCTCGCCCCGGAGGGACCGGACGGGAGCGCGCGCTGCGCGTGCGGACGGAAGGTCCCGGAGCGGGCGAGCCGATTTTCAGACGGCCTGTGAGCCCACAGGAGTGCTCGCCCCGGACGGAATGCCCCGGACCGGGCGAACGCCGATGGTCGACACCGCCGAGCGATTCGCGCGGCCCGGTCCCGGGGCGCCTGTATGCTCGCGCCGATGCGACTGGCCGATCGCCACGACCTCCGCCCGCTGAGCCTCGGGCGGCAGCACGTGATCGCCGCGGTCGCGATCACCGCCGTGACGCTGCTCGCGCTCAGCGCGCAGGGTCGCCCTTGGTGGTGCGCGTGCGGGAGCCCCGTGCCGTGGTCCAGCGACATCAACGGCGCGCACAACTCGCAGCACTTCCTCGACCCGTACACGGTCAGCCACTTCGAGCACGGCCTCTTGTTCTTCGCCGCGCTCTTGCTGCTGCCGGGCGTCGCGCTGGCGTGGCGCTTCGTGGGTGCGATCGCGCTCGAGTGCGCCTGGGAGCTGCTCGAGAACTCGAGCTTCATCATCGACCGCTACCGCGCGGCGACGATCTCGTCCGACTACTACGGCGACAGCGTTCTCAACTCGCTGTCCGACGTCATCTTCGCGGGCCTCGGCTTCCTCGTCGCATGGCAGATCGCGAAGCGCGCGAAGCTCGGCTGGCCCGCGTGGTGGGCCGTCGTGATCGCCTGCGAGCTCGGCCTCATCCTCGCGGTGCGCGACAGCCTGATGATCAACGTCATCATGCTCGTCCACCCCATCGACGCCATCCGCGCCTGGCAATCCGCCAGCTGACCGCTCCGGCTGACCGGGGGGACAGGATCGCGGCTGTAAGTACCGGGATTCATTGGGGTCCTGCGGACAGTCGTACGATCTGTCATTTTCAAAAGGAATTCCGGTCTGGCGTCACGGCGCGACCGGGGCGCACGACGAGGGGCCGTCACATGCCGAGCAGCGTGCGCGCCGCGAGGCCGGCCCAGGCGGCCGCGGCGGTGAGCACGACGCCGATCACGACCGGCGCCCAGAACGATCGCGCGCCCGAGGCGATCGCGAGCGCGGCCTTGGTGATGCTGTTGGTCGACATGCAGACGAGCACGGCGATCGACGCCATCGTCGGGTCCATCTGGCCGGCGGCGTGCACCGACGCGACCGAGGCCGAGGCCGCGTGCGCATCGGCGAACGCCGCGATCGCCGATGCGATGATCACGCCGGCGGCGCCGGTCTCGCGCTCGATCATCGTCGCGCCGATCGTGACGCCGGTGACCAGCAGCGCGAACACGAGCGCGCCCTTCACGTCGACGGCGCGGCCCGGCGCCTTCACCTCGCCTTGGACCTTCGCGACCTTCCGCGCGTAGATTCCCGCCCAGATCAGCGCGGTGACGCCGCCGGTCGTCAGCGGGATCGCGAGCGTCCCGAGCAGCGACGGGCTCGCGGCGCCGACGAGGATCGCGAGCTGCACGAACGTCGCGATCGTCGACGCGGTCGCGGCCGCGATCGAGCCCGTCACGTGCTCTTCGTCGTGGTTCGCCTTCGCGCCCATCGCGGCGATCGTCGCCGAGCTCGAGACGAACCCTCCCGCGAGCCCCGCGAGCGGCAGCCCCCACCGCGGTCCGAGCATCCGCTGCGCGACGTGCGCTGCGAAGTGGATCGCGAGGATCACGACGACCAGCCGCCACAGCACGAACGGGTTCAGGACGTTCCACGGGTCGATCGTCTCGTTCGGCAGCAGCGGCAGCACCACCAGCGCCGCCGCCAGCACGATCAGCGCGTCGCGCAGCTCGGCCGGCGTCAGCACGCTGCGCACGACGTCGTGGATGCGCGATCGGAACGCGAGCAGCAACGCCGTCAGGATTCCGCCCCCGAGCGCGATCATCGGCTCGCGCATCGCGAGCGCGCCGAGCGCGTACGTCAGCAGCAGCGCGATCTCGCTGGTCAGCCCGGGGTCGGTACGATCGCCCAGCACGTACGCCGCCGTCGCGAGCACCGCGATGCCCGCACCGAAGAGCACGAGCGCCGCGGGTCCCCCGAGCAGGTGCGCGACCGCCCCGAGCAGCGCAGTGATCGCGAACGTGCGGATGCCCGCCGCGCGGTGCGCGCCCTCGGTCATGCGCTGCTCGCGCTCGGCGCCGATCACCAGCCCGATCACCAGCGCGATCCCGAGGCGCAGCTCTTCGGACTCCGGCATCAGCGAGGGAGGATACCCTGCACGAAAGCTCTCGGCGGAGCACGCCAGACGTGACGGCGACGGGGACGCGCACAGCGCGGGCGACGTCTCTCAGTCCAGCAAGAGCGAGCGCTCGATCGTGAGCGCGGCGATCGTCGCGGCGCTCGCGAGGCCGATCGCGAGCATCGACGAGCCGGCGACCCCGGCCCGGCGCGCGGTCGCCGGCGTGCCCGAGACCGGGCGGAGCCTCGACCACGCGACCCGCGCCCCGCGAGGCCGGCGAGGACCGCGAGGCCCGACAGGATCCCGCCGGAGATGTGGCGACGCCGTGGCGGCCTCGGCCGAGTACATCGCCTTTTCGCGATAGCAGGAAAGATCCGCGCGAGCGCGGGAGTAGCCTCGCCGTCCCCCCATCAGAGGTGCGTCGCGTGTCCACGTCCGTCCTGCGTGCTCTTGCAGTCTTCCTGCTGCTCCTGGGCACCTCGGCCCGCGCGTTCGCCGCGCCACCGACGGCGACCACGACGCCCGCCACCTCGATCACGACCTCGTCGGCCGTGCTCAACGGGAGCGGTACACCGAGCGGTGAGCCGACGACCGGCTGGTTCCGCATCAGCGCGACGAACCCCGTCACGTGCAACGACACGTTCGGCACGCGCGTGCCCGCCACCAGCGGCACCGACCTCGGCTCCGGCGCGGTCGCGGTGCCCTACTCGATCACGACGATCGGACTGACCTCCGGCGTCACGTACTTCTTCTGCGCGATCGTGGCGAACGCATCGGGCACGGCATTCGGGGCCGTTCAGTCGTTCACGGTGCCGGGCGCTCCGATCACGACGACGACCGGCGCCGCGAGCGTGCTGAGCACCTCCGCGACGCTCGAGGGCTCGGCCGACCCGGTCGCCGCCGCGACGACGGGATGGTTCCGCTACGCGACGAGCTCACCCGGCACGTGCAACGACACGTTCGGCACGCGCGCGCCGACGTCGAGCGGCTCGCTCCTCGGCTCCGGCACCGCGCCGGTCGACTACAACCGGATCATCTCGTCGCTCTTGCCGGGGACGACCTATCACTACTGCGCGATCGCATCCAACGCGCACGGCACCACGTTCGGCGCCGTCATGTCCTTCACGACCCCGGGCACGGCGCCCACGGTGTCGACGAGCAGCGCGACCAGCGTGACCGGCAGCTCGGCGCAGCTCAACGGCTCGGGCGTGCCGCGTGGCGACGCGGCCATCGGCTATTTCCGATACAGCACGACGAGCCCGGGCTCGTGCAACGACAGCTTCGGCACGCGCGCGCCCACGAGCGGCGGCACCGCGCTGGGCTCGGGCAACACGTCGACGGCGTTCTCACAGTCGGTGACCGGCCTCTCCGCCGGCACGACGTATTACTTCTGCGCGATCGCCGACAACTCGTACGGGACGGGGCTCGGCTCGGTGCTCAGCTTCGTCACGCCGGCCGCACCGACGGTCATCACGTCGTCGGCGACGAGCGTCACGAGCACTTCGGCGACGCTGAACGGCTCGGGCAACCCGAACCGCGCAGCGACCACCGGCTACTTCCGCTACGCGACCACGAGCCCCGGCACGTGCAACGACACGTTCGGCTCGCGCGCGCCGACCAGTGGCGGCAGCTCGCTCGGCGCGGGCACCACGAGCGTCGCGTTCAGCCGATCGATCACGGGCCTCTCCGCGGGCACGACCTACTACTACTGCGCGATCGCCGAGAACGCAGAGGGCACCGCGTTCGGCGCAGTGCTCTCGCTCACGACGCTCGCATCGCCGGTGGTCACCACGAGCGCCGCGACGCTCGTCACCGCGACCTCGGCGACGCTGAACGGCGCCGCGGATCCCAACGGTGCGACCACCAGCGGCTGGTTCCGATACAGCACCAGCGATCCCGGGACCTGCAACGACAGCTTCGGCAGCCGCGCACCGACCAGCAGCGGCAGCGCGCTCGGCTCGGGCACCACGGCGGTCGCGTACTCGCGCGCGATCTCGAGCCTCACGCCGGCGACGACCTACTACTACTGCGCGATCGCGAGCAACGCGTACGGCACGTCGTACGGCGCGGTCCTCTCGTTCACGACCCCGGCGGCGGCGCCGACGGTGTCGACCGGCAGCGCGTCGCTGCTGACGGGGAGCACCGCGCAGCTGAACGGCTCGTCGAACCCGGGCGGCGCGGCGACCACCGGCTGGTTCCGCTACGCGACGACCAGCCCCGGCACCTGCAACGACAGCTTCGGTACGCGCGCGCCGGCCAGCGGCGGCACCGCGCTCGGCGCGGGCACCACGTCGACCGCCTTCTCGCAGGGCATCACCGGGCTCTCTCCCGGCACCACCTACTACTACTGCGCGCTCGCCTCGAGCTCGGTCGCGACCACGTTCGGCTCGATCGTCTCCTTCATCACGCCCGCCGCGCCCACCGCGGTGACGTCGTCGGCGACGAGCATCACGTCGACCTCGGCGACGCTGAACGGCTCGGGCAACCCGAACCGCGCGGCGACCACCGGCTACTTCCGCTACGACACCACGAGCCCGGGCACCTGCAACGACACCTTCGGCTCGCGCGCGCCGACCACCAGCGGATCGGCGCTCGGCTCCGGCAGCGCGAGCGTCGCGTTCAGTCGATCGATCACCGGCCTGTCGCCGGGTGCGACCTACTACTACTGCGCGATCACGACGAACGCCGAGGGCACGGCCTTCGGCGCGGTGCTCTCGTTCACCACGCTCGCGACCCCGGCGGTGATCACCAACCCGGCGACGCTCGTGGCGTCGACCTCGGCGACGCTGAACGGCTCCGCCGATCCCAACGGCGCCACGAGCAGCGGGTGGTTCCGCTACAGCACCGCCAACCCCGGCGCGTGCAACGACACTTTCGGTAGCCGCGCACCGACCAGCAGCGGCACCGCGCTCGGCTCGGGCACCAGCCCCGTCGCGTACACGCGCGCGATCGCGAGCCTGGTGCCGGCGACCACGTACTACTACTGCGCGATCGCGAGCAACACGTACGGCACTTCGTACGGCGACGTCCTCTCGTTCACGACGCCCTCGGCGCTGCCGACGGTGTCGACCAGCAGCGCATCGCTGCTGACGGGCAGCACCGCGCAGCTGAACGGCACGTCGAATGCCGGTGGCGACGCGACCACCGCGTGGTTCCGCTACGCGACCGCGAGCCCCGGCACCTGCAACGACAGCTTCGGCACGCGCGCCCCGAGCAGCGGCGGCACCGCGATCGGCTCGGGCACCACGTCGGTCGCGTTCTCGCAGGGCATCACCGGTCTGGCCCCCGGCACCACCTACTACTACTGCGCGCTCGCCTCCAACTCGGGCGGCACTGCGCTCGGCTCGGTCGTCTCCTTCATCACGCCCGCCGCGCCCACCGCGGTGACGTCGTCAGCGACGAGCATCACGTCGACCTCGGCGACGCTGAACGGCTCGGGCAACCCGAACCGCGCTGCGACGACCGGCTACTTCCGCTACGACACCACGAGCCCGGGCACCTGCAACGACACCTTCGGCTCGCGCGCGCCGACCACCAGCGGATCGTCGCTCGGCTCCGGCAGCGCGAGCGTCGCGTTCAGTCGATCGATCACCGGCCTGTCGCCGGGCGCGACCTACTACTACTGCGCGATCACGACGAACGCCGAGGGCACGGCCTTCGGCGCGGTGCTCTCGTTCACCACGCTCGCGACCCCGGCGGTGATCACCAACCCGGCGACGCTCGTGGCGTCGACCTCGGCGACGCTGAACGGCTCCGCCGATCCCAACGGCGCCACGAGCAGCGGGTGGTTCCGCTACAGCACCGCCAACCCCGGCGCGTGCAACGACACTTTCGGTAGCCGCGCACCGACCAGCAGCGGCACCGCGCTCGGCTCGGGCACCAGCCCCGTCGCGTACACGCGCGCGATCGCGAGCCTGGTGCCGGCGACCACGTACTACTACTGCGCGATCGCGAGCAACACGTACGGCACTT
>JALYRN010001284.1 GCA_030855295.1 Myxococcota bacterium
TGCCGGGACGGCGCGGCGGGGTCGCGATCGCGGCGGCGGCGTTCGCGCCGGCGTGCGCGCTGGGGCTCTATGCCGGCGCGGAGCTGCGCTCGGTCGAGCCCTTCCCGCTCGACTACTACGGCGAGCTGGTCGGGGGGCCGGGCGGCGTGGCGGCGGGGAAGCGCTTCGATGTGTCGTGGTGGGCCGAGGGCGTCGGGCACGCGGTCGAGTGGGTCAACGAGAACGCGCGCGAGGGCACGCGGGTGCGCATCGACGCGGCGAACTGGGACGTGCGGCCGCGGCTGCGCGACGACCTCGTCGAGGTGGCGTTCCGCTCGCGCGTGCCCGCCGAGTACGTCGTCACGAACTACCACCTGTATGGCGATCCACCGCCGCAGGGCTGCGAGCGCGTCCACCACGTCGAGGTGCGCGGCGCGCCCCTCGCGAGCGTGTGGGAGTGCCCGACGGAGACGCGATGAAGAAGGTGCTCGTCGCGGTCGTGATCGCGCTCTGCGCAGGGTGTCAGGTCTCGTTCATGGGCGGAGATATGGTCAACGTCTTCGGCGGGAGCGACGTCGGCACCGCGGGCGGGCCGGCGCGCTCGTGCGGCGAGCCCGACGACGCGCGCCTCGCGCGGACCAGCGAGGGAGGCTGCGGCGAGCGGTGCCGCATCGACGTCGCGGCGGGCACGACCGACTGCGAGACGGTGACGATGGGCGCGCCGCGCGAGGGCGTGGCGCAGCTCGACCTCCGCTCGGCGGACGGCGTCGCGATCACGATCGAGGTCTGCGATCCGCAGGAGGTCGCGATGCACATCGCCGACTCGTCGACCGCCGACGCCGACGGCGGCGATGCGGGGACGAGCTCGCACGACGCGAGCCTGCTGCTCGAGGGCACGACGCTGACGGTGCGCGCGAGCGAGGGCAGCGATCTCGAGCCCTCGACGGTGCAGGGCTACGTCGCCGCGCAAGGATGCACCGAGCGCACGATCGTGATCTCCGAGCAGATCGTCTATCTCGTCGAGCAGGACGCGGGGCTGTGCGGGCCGGGGATGCTGCGGATCAACCCGCCGACCGACGCCGAGGGCGCCCCCGACTCGCTCTGGTACCTCGCGCTCGCGGGCACGATCGACGGAGCGCGCAGCGGCTCGGGAGTGCGCTCGGCCTCGCTCTGCTTCTGGTGAGCCACGCGGGCGGGGGGAGGGGCGGCTCCAGCCCCTCCGGAAAACTCAGCGGAGCACGACGAGCGCGATCGCGGCGACGTGGAAGGCGCTGCCCGCGAGGACGAACGCGTGCCACAGCGCGTGCATCCACTGCCTCGAGTGCGCCAGGAAGAACGGCACGCCCGCGGTGTACGCGAGACCGCCGAGGCCGAGGCACACGAGCGCGCTGGTCGGGAGCGCGCTCCACAGCAGCGGCACCGCGAGCACGCCGAGCCAGCCGGCGCCGACGTAGAGCGCGATCGAGAGGCGCTCGGAGTGACGCAGCGGCGTCGTCTCCACCACGATGCCGAGCGCCGCGACCGACCACGACACCGCGAGCAGCGCCCAGCCCCACGCGCCGCCGATGCCGCAGAGGGCGATCGGCGTGAAGGTGCCCGCGATCAGGAGGTGGATCGCCGCGTGATCGAAGATGCGGAAGAGCAGCTTCGCGCGCGAGCGGTGCGCCGGCACGGAGTGGTAGATCGTCGACGACACGTAGACGAGCACGAGGCTCACGCCGAACACGCCCGCGGCGACGATCGACGTGAGCGTGCCGTGCACCGCAGCACCGACGACCAGCGCGATCAGCACGCCGACCGAGAGCAGCGCACCGAAGCCGTGCGTCGCGGCGTGCACCAGCTCTTCGGCGGAGGTCGGCAGGCGGATCGCGCGCGCGCTCATCCCTTCGAGGATGGCGCGCGCCTCGAGGCGCGTCGTGTCATCGATTGGTCGCGACGGTCATCGATCGGTCATCGGCGCGCGGAGCGCCTGCGGCGAGCGCGCGTGGCGAGCGCCGGCGTGAGCAGCAGCGCGATCGCGGGGAGCGTCGCGTCCGGTCCGGCGGCGCGGCTCGATGC
>JALYRN010001285.1 GCA_030855295.1 Myxococcota bacterium
TCGCACGCGGGCTCGCCAGCAGGCGCGATCGGCTCGGCAGGCGGCGCGACGCGCGCGAGCACCGCGGCGAGCGCCGTCGCGTCGGCGTGGTACCGCACGCCGAGAATGTCCGCCGCGGGGATCGCGAGGGCCTCGCTGCGCGGGAGCGCTCGCGTGACGAGCACGCGCACCATCTCGCCGTCGGCGATCAGCGCCGCGCTCCCGTCGGTCGCGACCCAGAAGTCGGCGCTCGGCGCGAGCACCTCGAGCGCGGGGAACAGCGACGGATCACCACACGGATCGGCCGCCGAGGGGCACGTCGTGGCGCTGAGCGCGGCCGAATTCGCGCGGCGCATCCCCTCGCCGTTCACCTCGATCGCCTCGTCGATCCTCCAGAGCGCACCGCGGCGCAGGAGGTACACGCGCGCGTCGATCGTGCGCTCGCACGCGTCCTCGCAGCGCTGCGCATCGCCGTCGCGCGCGACCCATCGATCGACGATCGCGGAGCACCGATACCGCGACGGATCCATCGGCCAGAGCGGGCTCTCGCCGAGGAAGACGTCGGGCGCGCAGGTCCAGTGCCCGATGTCGAGCTCCGGCAGCGAGGGCTCCTCTGCGACGAGCAGCACGCGATCGGACGCCGCGTCGTACACGTTCTGTCCGCCGCACTCGTCGTGCGCGACGCCGATTAGCTCGAGCGCGCCGCCGACGAGTGAGACGGGTGCTGCGTACTGCGACGCGCACGGCTCGGGTGCGCCGTCGTCGCCGTCGAGCTCGGCGGGCGCGGGGAGCACCTCTTCGCGCGGCGCGTCGCAGCGCGACGATGTCGAGGTCGCTGCGCACGAGCAGGGCGAGCGGATCGCCTCGGCGCTCGCGAGATCGATCACGACCGGCCGGGTGACCGCGCCCGTGCACGCGCCCTCGGCGCACGGGTCGCCGCACGCCGGCAGGGCCTCGCTCGGGAACACCGTGGTGACTCGCGCCGGCGCTCCCTCGTCCTGCACCGCGATCACGCGGCGGCGCACCAGCGGCCGCTCGGGATCGATCGGCACCAGCACGGTCTCCGAGCGCGTGTACAGCACGAACGCGCGGGGCGACGGTGCCGCAGCGCGCGAGGCCCCGCCGAGCTCGGCGAGCACGAGTGCTGGTGGTGATGCCGATCGCGCCATCGTGATCGCGACGCCGACGCCGACGCCGACGACCGCGAGCGCCCCGATCGCGACCAGCGCTGTGCGACGCACGGGCCGATGGTATCCCGAGCACGTGGCCGCGGGTCACGGCCGCGCGAGCGCCCGCGCGGACGAGACGGAAAGCGGGCCGTGCCCTTCGGTGATCGCCGCTCCACACTGATCGGGAGGTGCGCATGGCGAGCCGAGGAAGCGGACGCGACGGGGACGACGATCGGTGGCTGGGCGCGATCGCGACCGGACGTCCCGTGCGGGGCGTGCTCGGGCTGCTGCGCTCGGGCGGCTCGCGCCGGAGCAGCCTCGACGATCTCGGCCCCGCGCCGATCGGCTCGGATCCCTGGCTCGAGGCCGAGGTGCGCGCCGCGCTCGCGCGCGAGCTCGGAGGCGACGCGAGCGCGATCGACGTCGAGGTGCACGAGATGGTCGTCACGCTCCGGGGCGCGGTGCCGAGCGACGACGCGACGAAGCGCGCCGAGCGCGCCGCCTCGAGCATCGAGGGCGTCGCCCGCGTGCAGTCCGAGCTGACGATCACGCGCTGACCAGCTCCTGCGATGGCGGCGGGCCGCGCGGTTGGAACGGACCCTGCTCAGGAGCGACCCAGGGAGCGCGTGTGTGCCAACGCGCGCCGAATGGCCTGCCTTGCGACCTGTCGTCCACGCCGCGCTCTTCGCGCTGATCACCGTCGTCCTCGGCGCGATCCCGGCGTCCGCCTCGGCCCAGCGCGAGCCCGATCGCGCGGCCGCGACGGCCTCGACGGTGCGCGGCGAGCTCTCCCCGGCCGACGTCGTGCGGGAGATCGAGCGCACGGCGCTGCGCGTCCAGCACATGCTCGGCGAGCTCCGCCGCGACGGAAGCGCACACCCCGCG
>JALYRN010000353.1 GCA_030855295.1 Myxococcota bacterium
CCGCAGCGCGGCGCCATAGCGCCCCTCGGCGGTGCGCGGCGCGCGGATGCGCTGCTGCACGCTGGCCGGCAGCGCCTCGGTGAGGTGCAGCGTGCCGCCGAAGAGCCACGCCATGCGCTGCCCGAGATCGGAGGCGACGCGCCCGGTGTGGATCACGCGCCCGGTGCGCACCGCGTCGCGCACGAAGTCGCGCGAGCCGCGCAGCATCGTGCGGAGGAACGAGGTGCCGAAGCGCAAGTGGCTCCGATCCTCGCCCGACAGGAAGCCCATCGACTTCAGGCGCTCGCTCGGCTTCTCGCGCCACAGCTCGTAGATCGCGCGCCGGATCGCCACGACCTCGTCGGCATCGTCGGCGAACACCTCGTAGAGCCCCACCGCGAGCATCTCGGGAACCCGCGCGGCGCGCGCGCGCGTGCGGGCGTACGAGGCGAAGCTCGGCGACTTCGCGAGCGTCTCGGCGTCCTCGATGGCGAGCGTCAGGTCCGTGGCCGCGAGCGGGTGATGCGCGCCGACGGCATCGCCGATCAGCGCGAGGCCCTCGCGCCCGAGGTCGACGCGCGGACGAAGATCGATGCTCGCCCAGTGCAGGCGTGCGTCGGGCGACGCCGACGTGCCCGCGGCGCGCGGAGCGAGCGCGGCGCGGAACGCATCGCGCATCTCTGCCGGGATGACCGACGCGTACGCTTCGTACAGCGCGATGCCGCCGTCGCGCGGGATCGGCAGCGAGAGCGGCACGTCGCAGAGCACGCGCACACGGCGCGCGTCGATGCGATACGCCATCACCGGGCCGGGCCCGCCCAGGAACACGTGCAGATATCCCTCGAACGGCAGCGCGGCGCGGGTCTGCGACGTCGTGCCGTCGAGCACGATGCCCGCCATCCGCGAGCTCGCGGCGGAGCGCGGCTCGGTCGTGCGCCCCGCGGGAGGCGCGGAGCGGCCGCTCGCGCCCACGATCAGCGGCGCGCTGACGGTGCGGGTCGTCGACGTACGGGACGCCGCGCTGCGACGCTCGAACGTGAGGCTCTGTCCGTCGATGCGCGTCGCTCGCGCCCACGGCACCAGATCGATCAGCTCGTCACGCTCGCAGTGCGCGCGCAGCGTCTCGACGAGCAGCGTGTGCTCGATCGCGAGCCCCGACGTGCCCGCGGCGTACGGCAGCGCGATCGGCTCGCTTCCGTCGCACGGAAAGATCACGAAGCCCTTTCCGGTGGCGTAGGGCGTCGCGGGCGTCAGATCGACGCCGAGCCGATCGAGGATCGCCACCGCCGGCGGGTGGAGCCACTCGCCGGCGAGACGATCGGAGGCCCGAGGATCGGCCTCGAGCAAGAGCACACGCTTGCTCGCGCGCGCGAACGCGAGCGCGCTCGTGCACCCCGCGGGCCCGGCACCGACGATGACGACGTCGTAGGACTGCATGCCGTGCACGCCCGAGCTCACATCTGCGCCATCAGCTTGGCGGTCGCCGACTGCACCGCGGGCTGATCGCCGAGCTTCACCATCCAGTCGAGCGCGCTGGTGCGCACGACCTTGCGGAACACGCCGCCGCCCCAGAACGAGAGCTGGAAGGTCTTGCGACAGGCGCTCTCGTAATTCGCGAGCGACTCCGACTCTCGCACTCGACCGCTCAGGATGTCGGCGATCGCTTCGGCGCCGAGCATGCCCGAGCGCATCCCCTGATAGATGCCCTCGGCGGTCGCCGGATGCGTCATCAGGCCGGCCTCGCCGATCACGACGCGGCCGGGCGCCGTCAGCTTCTCGATGTCGTACGACCACACGACCGGGTGGCCCTTCCAGGCGCCGATCTGCTTCGAGCCCTTCAGGCGATCCGCGTAGTACTTGTCGAGGAACTCCTGGAAGAGCGCGCGCGCGTTCTTCTTCTCGCCGCCTCCGCCCGAAGCACCGGTGCCGTCCTCGTAGGTGATGCCGATGTTGACGCGGTGCTCGCCCTCGGGGAACAGCCAGCCGTAGTAGGGCTCGACCATGCGGTCGAAGATCATCTCGACGTGATGGGCCTTGAACGGGACGTCGTCCCACCAGCCCATGATCGCCTGGATGGTCTTGCGCGGGCGCTGCTCGGGAAGGCCGACGCGACAGTGCGAGCCACCGGCGACCATCACCCACTTCGCGCGCACCTCGCGGCCGTCGGCGGCGCGGAAGCCGACCATGCGATCGCCCTCGGTGATCGCCTCGGTCGTGTTGAAGTTCGGGATGAAGCGAGTGCCGCGCTTCACCGCGCGCTCGAGCAGCACGTTGTCGAGGATGCGGCGCTGGCAGACGATCGCCGCGCCGACGTCGCCCGCCGACTGCCAGGAGTCGTAGCCGCCCGGCGTGACCAGGCGGATCCCCTTGATCCAATAGGCGTGCGGCTCGACGTCGTGCCAGACGCCGAGCTGCTTCAGGGTCTCGATGCCCTTGGGCGACACGCCGCTGCCGCACGTCTTGTCACGCGGGAAGTCGTGCCGATCGACCAGCACGACGTTCCGCACTCCGAGCGTCCCGAGGTGCGCCGCCGCCGCGGTGCCGGCGGGGCCCGCGCCGAGGATCGCGACGTTCGCTTCGATGATCTCTGCTGCCATGACGGACTGCCTCACTCCTCGGCGCCGTCGGCGACCGACATCGTCTGTGCATCAGCGCGCTCGAGCGCCGCGCGGCGCGTCAGGCGCACGAGCTCGCGCTCTTCCTTCTTGGCGCGCTCGCGCGAGAGGTACTCCTCCCACTTGCGCACGGTGAGCTTCTGGAACTCGTTGACCGCCGGGCTGATCTCCGCGATCGGCGCGTCCCAGTGCTTCTCGTACCCCTGCTGCTCGGCCTCGACCGCGATTCCGTCCTGCGAGAGCAGCGGGCGGATCAGGAGCTTGTTCGAGATGCGGAGGAAGGGCCGCATCATGCGGCGCGGGATCTTCACCTTCGTGAACGGCACCACGAAGTGATCGAAGTAGAAGAGGAAGAACCCGCGCGTGTTCTTCTCGTCGATGGGCAGCACGAAGAGCCAGTGCTTGATCTTGTTGTCCGTGTTCGACCACTGATACGGATACTGATAGGCGAGCTCCATCGACTCGCAGTCGATCTCGCCCCGGTCGACGAAGAGACTGCTGATCTTCCCGCGGCCGACCTTGGTGTCGTACGAGAGCTCGACCGAGTCACCCACCGTCTCGAGCCGCGTGAGCTTCGCGTCGTTGAACGGCGCGTACTTGCGGTGGAGGTACTCGTGGGTGAAGTCGCTGACGTTGTCGATGATCATCGAGTGGTGCGCCTTCCAGGTCACGTCGACCGGGACGCACTCCCACTTGCGATCGCCCTCGAGCTCCGGGATCTCCGGCATCGGCACGGAGTCGGCGTTCTCGGCGTCACCGAAGAACATCCACACCAGGCCGTAGCGCACGCGGATCGGGAACGTGCGCAGCTTGCACTGCGGCATCTTCTTGCCGAAGAGCGTGTGCGGCACGTCGGCGAGCTCGCCGGCGCCGTTGTAGCTCCAGCCGTGGTACTCGCAGACGATCCGATCCCCGACGACGCTGCCGACCGTGAGCGGCAGCTGGCGGTGCGCGCAGCGGTTCTCGACCGCGTGCAGCCGTCCGCTCTCGTCGCGGTAGAGCGCGATCGAGTCGCCCCAGAACTTCACCTCGACGATCTGCTTCTTCGCGATCGCGTGGTCCTGCTCCACCGCGTACCAGTAGTTCGGATCGAGGCCCGCCGCGCGCACCTTCTGGCGACGGTTGGTGGCCTCGTCGAAGGAGGGCGGGCTCGCGAGCTTCTTGGTGGTGATCGTCATGATCTGTTCTCCCTCGGCTGCGATGCTCAGCTGTTCGCCGCGCTGCGCCGCTCGCTCGCGCTCACGTCGTCGGTCTTGGGCGCAGCGTCGGCGCTCTTGGGCGCAGCCTCGCTGACGGTGCGGGCGGGCGGGGCCTTGCGGGCCGGCTCGCCCGCGGCGACGGTGCCGGCGCGCGCCGACACGAGACCGCGACGCGCGAAGTCGGCGTATGCCTCGTGGATGGCCTTGCGGATCGAGGTCGGCTCGTAGCCGAGCTCGACGCGCGCCTTCGTGGTGTCGGCGTGGCGCTCCTGCCGCAGGATGCGCACCGCGGCCGGCGTGAAGCGGCGCGGCGTGCTCGGCGCGAAGGTGTCGAGCACGACCTGCGAGACCGCGGCGATGCCCTGCATCACCGGGCCCGGGATGCGCAGGCGCGGACGCGGGCGGCCCGTGACCTCCTCGAAGATGTCCATGAGGTCGTCGACCGTCGCGAACTGCGTCGAGACGATGTACTTCTGCCCGCGCCGACCGCGGTGCATCGCGAGCACGTGGCCCTCGCAGATGTCGCGCGACGCGACGAAGTCGAAGCCGCCCGGCGGGTACGCCGAGAGCCGACCGTGCGCGTAGTCGATCAGCGTCAGGCCCATGCGCGACGGCAGATAGTCGTTCGGCCCGAGGATCGCGCACGACGTCGCGATCACTGCGTCGAGCCCCTCGGCGCACGCCTTGAGCACCTCGTGCTCGACCTGCACCTTGGTGCGCGCGTACGGCAGGACGTCGTCGAACGGATAGACGATGTCCTCCTCGGTGCCGGGGCGCTGCGGGTTCTTCGGATCGAAGCCGACCGCGCTGAACGAGCCCGTCACGACCACGCGGTCGTACTGCGCGTCGATCGCGCCGCGGAGCAGGTTGCGCGTGCCGAGCACGTTGCACTCGAAGATCTCGCGCTCGAGCTCGGGGGTCGCGACCACGGTCGAGACGACGGCAGCGGCGTGGTACGCGATCTTGCAGCCGCGCATCTGCTGCGCGAGCTTGGCCGCGTCGCGGAGGTCGCCGTAGACCTTCTCGACGGGCAGCCCCTCGACCGCCTCGTTGTTGTCGCTCTCGCGCAGCAGGACGCGCACGTCGCGTCCGTCCTCGAGGAGCCGGCGCACCAGGTTCGCGCCGAGGTGACCCGCCGCGCCCGTCACGAACACCTTGCCGCCGAGCTCGCGGTGCGGCTGCCGCTCGTACTTCGTGCCCTGTCCGTTCGTCTGCGTCGTCATCGCGCTCTCTCCCCGAGGCTCGCCCCCGAATCCATTCGTCCTGATGCTCGCGCTCCGCCCGAACGGCGCGAGCTCCGGCGTGGGCGGCGTAGGCGGCCGCCTCGTCCTGCGGCTCGCGATCGCGCTCACGATCGGGAGCGTCGCGGTCACCGGCTCTCCGCGCGTCTCGCTTCCACTGCTCTGGGGAACGCCGCGAAGCGCCGCGAGCGTCGCCGCCGCGGCGCGCAGGTTCACCTCACGACGGTCCGCGATCGCGTCCGCGACCGCCTGCACCTCGTCGCCGCTGGCGCCCGCCTCGACGGCGACGTTGCGCGCGTGCAGGCGCATGTGGCCGCTCTGGATGCCCTCCGCCGCCAGCGCGCGGAGCGCGCCGAGGTTCTGCGCGAGTCCCGCCGCCGCCGTGATCGCAGCGAGATCGGCCGCGGTCTCCACCTTCGCGATCCGACGGTTCACCTGCACGACCGGGTGCACGCGGATGACGCCGCCGACGGTGCCGACCGCCATCGGGAGCTCCATCCGGCCGACGAGGAAGCCCTCGCCCGGTCCCGAGCTCTCGGCGCGCCAGGTCGCCATCGCGGTGTAGCGTCCATCGCGGGCCGCGTACGCATGTGCACCCGCCTCGACGGCGCGCCAGTCCTGGCCGAGCGCGATCAGGACGGCGTCGACGCCGTTCATGATCCCCTTGTTGTGCGTCGCGGCGCGCCACGGGCAGCGCTCGGCGAACACGCTGGCCTCTTCGATCGACCGCGCGAGCGCCTCCCCGGTGACGGCGCCCTGCCCCGCCAGCGCGCTGTAGGGAATGCGTCCCTCGACGTACACGGTCCGTCGATCGGTCAGGTTCGACAGGATCCGCAGCGCCACGCGGCCGCCGCTCAGCTCCGCGATGCGCGGCGCGAGGCGCTCGCACATCGAGTTGATCGCGTTCGCGCCCATCGCCTCGCGCACGTCGACCACGAGGTGCACGACGAGCATCGATCCGCAGGGATCGCCGGCGTCCACGGCGGGCAGCTGGCGGATCTCGATGTCGCGCGCGCCGCCGCCCGCGCCGATCAGGCTCGGATGACCGACGTTCGCGGCGCGCAGGAGCTCGTCCTTCGCGTCGAGGATCGCGCGCTCCGCCGCGGCCGCGTCGGCGACGTCCATCACCTGGATCTGGCCGACCATCATCGGCTCGCTGACGCGCGCCCGCACGCCGCCGCCGGCCCGCAGGAGCTTCGCCGCGTAGCTGCACGCCGCGATCACGCTCGGCTCCTCGACCGCCATCGGGATCAGCACGTCGCGCGCCTCTCGGGATCCGAGCGAGACGCGCATGTTCACGCAGACGCCGAGCGGGATCCCGAGCACGCCGAGCGCGTTCTCGACCATGCGATCGGCTTGCGCCTCCGCGAGGCCGCTCTCGGGTGCGAGCAGCATCATCTCGTCCTCGGCCACGCCCGCGATCGACGCGATCTTGGCGCGCCGATCGCGCATCGACAGGCGATAGAAGCCAGGAAGCTCACTCTTCATCGAACGACCTCTCCCTCCGAAAGGAGGAACGGCGCGCCGGGCGCGATGGCGCGCACGCGGCGCAGCTCTTCGAGGTTGCGCGCGCCGCAGCAGAAGGCGATCACGCGCAGCTCGTGGATCAGGGTCTGGAGGACGCGCAGCGCGGCCTCTTCGCTCTCGTCCGCCGCCTCGAGCAGCGGCTTCGCCAGCGCCGCGACGTCCGCGCCGAGCGCGAGCGCGACGGCGACGTCCATGCCGTGGCGGATGCCGCCCGACGCGATCACCGCGCGCTCGCTGCCGAGCGCACGACGACAGATCTGCACGCTCTCCGCGGT
>JALYRN010000354.1 GCA_030855295.1 Myxococcota bacterium
AACGTGCTCGATGCGCTGCGCCCGCTGACGCCGGGGCGGCTCGTGTGCGTCTTCGGCTGCGGCGGCGATCGCGATCGCGGCAAGCGCCCGCAGATGGGCGAGCTCGCGGCGGCGCGCGCCGATCTGGTCGTCGTCACCAGCGACAACCCGCGCACCGAGGAGCCCCGGGCGATCGTCGACATGATCGTGCCCGGCGTGCAGTCGTCGTCGATGCCCGAGCTCGCAGCCGACGCGCTGCGGAGCGCGCCCCGTGGCTTCGTGGTCGAGGTGGATCGCCGCGCCGCGATCGCCCTCGCGATCGAGGCCGCGCGACCGGGCGACACCGTACTGGTCGCGGGAAAGGGTCACGAGGACTATCAGATCATCGGCGCCACCAAGATCGCGTTCGACGACCGCGTCGAGGCGCGCCGCGCGATCGATCGCGCCGCCTCGGCGGCGAGGAGCGCCTGATGGCGACGCCGATTCCCATGAATTCCGCGGCATTCTCGCTCGACGAGCTCGCGTCCGCGGTCCGCGGCCGGATCGCTGCGCGCAGCGATCGCGCGCTGATCGGCGTGACCACCGACTCGCGCGCGGTGCGCCCGGGCAGCGTCTTCGTCGCGCTCCGCGGCGAGATGCACGACGGGCACGATCACGTGGACGCGGCGATGAGCGCGGGCGCTGCGGCGGTCGTGGTGTCGCGCCCGGTCGCCGCGATCGCGGGCACGTCCGTGGTGATCGTCGACGACACGCTGCGCGCGCTCGGCGACCTCGCGAGCGCTCACCGACAGCGCTTCGACGTGCCGGTGATCGGGATCACCGGCTCGGCCGGCAAGACCACGACGAAGGAGCTGACCAGCGCCGCGCTCGAGTCGCTCGGCCTGCGTGTGCACCGCACGGCAGGCAACCTGAACAACCTGATCGGCGTCCCGATGACGCTGCTCGGGATCGACGCCAGCCACCAGGCCGTGGTTGTCGAGATGGGGATGAACGCGCCCGGCGAGATCGTGCGCCTGGCGGAGATCGCGCGCCCGACCGTCGGCGTCGTCACCTCGGTGGCGGAGGTGCACACCGAGGGCGTCGGCAACCTCGAGGGCGTGGCGCGCGAGAAGGGCGCGCTGCTCGAGGGCCTCGCCGCGGACGCGATCGCGGTGTTCACGGTCGACGACACGATCCTCGGGCCGCACATCGCGCGCTCCGCCGCGGGCACGAAGGTCTCGTTCGGGACGGTCGAGGACGCCGACGTACGCCTGATGGAGCCGGGCCTCGAGGGCGAGCGCATGCGCTGCACCTACGTGGTGCGCGGGCTCGAAGAGCCCGTCCAGGTCGACCTGGCGCTGCTCGGTGAGGGCCCGGCGCTCTCGGGCGCAGCGGCGCTCGCGGTCGTGCTCGCGCTCCGCGGCGCGGCGAGCACGCCCGCGGCGGCGAAGGGACTGACCCACGTCGCGCCCTCGCCAGGGCGCGCGCTCCCGCTCCCGGGGCCCGAGGGCTCGCTGCTGCTCGACGACACGTACAACGCGAGCCCGCGCTCGATCGAGCTCGCCCTGCGGACGGCCGCGGAGCTCGCGGCAAAGCGGGGCGGCCGCGCGATCGCGGTGCTCGGCGACATGAAGGAGCTCGGCCCCGAGAGCGAGCGCCTGCACGAGGAGGTCGGCGCCGCCGCGGTCGCAGCGGGCGTCGAGATCCTCGTGTGCTGCGGGACCGACATGCGCGCCGCCGCGCGCGGCGCGCTCGCGGCGACGACGGCGACCGGCGTCAGCGGCGTGCGCATCGAGCGCCTCGAGGATCCCCTGGAGGCGATCGCGCTGGTGCGCGATGCCGTCGCGAGCGGCGACGTGGTGCTGGTGAAGGGATCGCGCGCGATGCGAATGGAGCGCGTGATCGAGGGCCTGCGCGTCCGCGCCGAGCCGAGCGCCGCGAGCCCCGACGGCGGCGCGTCCGAGGATGGCTCGGCGTGATCTACTACCTCCTCTTCCCGCTGAGCGATCAGCCCGGGCTCGGGTTCCTCAACGTCCTGCGCTACGTCCCGTTCCGCGCGATCGCGGCGACGCTGACCGCGATGATGCTGACCTTCGGGCTCTACCCGTGGTTCATCCGCCGCCTGCAGTCGCGACAGATCGGGCAGGTCGTCCGCAAGGAAGGCCCGCAGAGCCACCTCAGCAAGGCCGGCACGCCGACGATGGGCGGCGCGCTGATCCTGCTGGCGCTCGTCACCTCCACCGTGCTCTGGACCGATCCGACCAACACGTCGGTCTGGCTCACGCTCGCGATCACCGCGGCGTACGGCGTGATCGGCTACGTCGACGACGCGCAGAAGCTCCGCAAGAAGGACACCGGTGGCCTGTCGGCCCGCGGCAAGCTCGTGCTGCAGTTCGCGGTCGCGCTCGCGGTGTGCGGATACCTCTGGTACGGCGAGACCGGCCTCGGCGCCGACTGGCTCGAGATCCGCACGCGCCTCTCGGTGCCCTTCGTCGCGTTCGATCGCGTGCCGATCGAGCTGCCGGCCTGGGGCTACGTGCTCTTCGCGGCGTTCGTGATCGTCGCGACCTCGAACTGCGTGAACCTCACCGACGGTCTCGACGGGCTCGCGATCGGTCCCGTGATGATCAACGCCGGCACCTACGCGCTGCTCGCGTACCTCGCGGGCGTCACGTTCTTCGGCCAGGACCTCGCGAACTACCTCAACATCGCCTCGCTCGAGAGCGCGACCGAGCTCGCCGTCTACTGCGGCGCGATGATCGGCGCAGGCTTCGGCTTCCTCTGGTTCAACACGTATCCCGCGCAGGTCTTCATGGGCGACGTCGGCTCCCTCGCGCTGGGCGGGGGCCTCGGCACGCTCGCGGTGCTGACGAAGAACGAGCTGCTCTCGGTGCTGCTCGGCGGGATCTTCGTGGTCGAGGGTGTGAGCGTGATCGGGCAGGTGCTGAGCTTCCGCTTGTTCAAGAAGCGGATCTTCCTGATGGCCCCGATCCACCACCACTTCGAGAAGAAGGGCTGGCCGGAGCCGAAGGTGATCGTGCGGTTCTGGATCATCAGCGTGATGCTCGCGCTCGCGAGCCTCGCGACGCTGAAGCTGCGGTGAAGGACGAGGCGGACGTGATCGAGCTGGCGGGCAAGCACGTGGTGATCGTGGGAGGCGGCAAGAGCGGCCTCGCGGCGGCGCGCCTGTGCCTCGAGGCGGGCGCGCGCGTCACGATCAACGACGCCAAGCACGAGTCCGAGGCGGCCCTGCTCACGACCGGCGCGCGCGAGATCGGCGCCGAGCTCGTGCTGGGCGGGCATCCCGAGGCGCTCTTCGGGTCGGCCGACGTGATCGTGCTCTCGCCCGGCGTTCCCTCGCTCGCGATCATCGACGCCGCCGAGCGTCGCGGCGCGCGCGTGATGGCCGAGGTCGAGCTCGCCTCGCACTGGCTGCGCGGGACCCTGGTCGGCATCACCGGCAGCAACGGCAAGAGCACGGTCACGACGCTGGTCGGCGAGATGGCGGCGCTGGCGGCCCGCGCCGAGGGCGGCCGACCGTCGTTCACCGGCGGCAACCTCGGCGACGCGCTCGCGCTCGCGGCCTCGAGCCCCGCCGCCGGCGAGAGCGGCCTCGTCGTCGCGGAGCTGTCGAGCTTCCAGCTCGAGCGCTCGACCTCGATGCGCTGCGCCGTGGCCGCGTGCCTGAACGTCACCGCGGATCACCTCGATCGCCACGGCACCTTCGCCGCGTACGCCGCCGCCAAGGGCCGGATCTTCCTGACGCAGTCGAAGGGCGATGCCGCGGTGGTGCCCGCCGGGGACGAGCTCTGTCTCTCGCTCGCGCGCGCGGGCGTCGCGACGATCTCCACGTTCGGCGGCACCGACGGCGCGGTGCGCGTCGCGGGCGGCGCGATCGTCGATGCCGCGAGCGGCCTGGAATTCCCGATCGCGAAGCTGCGCATCCGCGGGCTCCACAACCAGGCGAACGCGTGCGCGGCGGCGCTGATCGCGCGGCTCGCCGGCATTCCGCGGGGCGCGATCGCGGAGGTCCTCGGCAGCTTCGCCGGCCTGCCGCACCGCATGGTGCACGTGCGCGATCTCGATGGCGTCGCGTACTACGACGACAGCAAGGCGACCAACGTCGGCGCGAGCGTCGCCGCGCTCGACGGCCTCTCGGACCTCGAGGGCCGCGTGGTGCTGATCGCGGGCGGCGTCGACAAGGGCGGCAGCTACGCGCCGCTGCGCGAGCGCATGGAGCGCGTCGGCCGCGCCGTGGTGCTGATCGGCGAGGCTGCGCCGCTGATCCGCGACGCGTTCGCGGGCTCTCCGGTGCCGATCGAGAGCGCCACCACGATCGACGACGCGGTCGCGAAGGCGCGCGCCCTCGCGCGGCCCGGCGACGCAGTGCTGCTCGCGCCCGCGTGCGCGAGCTTCGACATGTTCCGCTCGTACGCGCACCGCGGCGACGAGCTCCAGCGCGCCGTGCGCGCGCTGCCGGAGGGCTGAGATGGGCATGCTGCGCGACTACCTGGCCCGTCGCTTCGCGCGCAAGAGCGCGACGCCGTCGATCCCTGCGCCCGCGCCGACCCCAGCGCGCGCATGGCCGAAGACGATCGGCGGCGCCGACCCGGTGCTGCTCGGGATCGTCCTGGCGCTGATCGCGTTCGGCGTGGTGATGGTCTTCAGCGCGAGCGCGGTGTTCGCGTCGCAGCGCTACGGCGACGGCCACTTCTTCCTGGTGCGCCAGGGCGCCTTCGCGCTGATCGCGATGCCGCTGATGATCGTCGTCTCGCGCATCGACTACCACTACCTGCGCGCCCTCACCTATCCGTTCCTCGGCGCGTGCACGCTGCTGCTCGTCTACGTCGCGCTCGGCTTCGGCCACAGCGCCGGCGGCGCGGCGCGCTGGATCCCCGTCGGCCCGATCAACGTCCAGCCCGCAGAGATGGCGAAGGTCGCCATGATCCTCTGGCTCGCGTACTCGCTCTCGAAGAAGCAGGAGGCGGTCCGCAGCTTCAAGATCGGCATCCTGCCCCACCTGATCGTGATGGGGCTGCTCGCGCTCCTCTGCCTGCGGCAGCCCGACTTCGGCAGCGCCGCGATGATCTGCGTGCTGACGTTCATCATGCTCTTCGCGGCCGGCGCGAAGGTCGGCCCGATCGCGCTCCTGATCACCGGCGGCGCGAGCGTCGCGGCGATGCTGGTGTGGAGCTCGCCGTATCGCATGCGCCGCGTCGAGGCCTTCCTCGATCCCTTCAGCCACCGCCAGGACGCCGGCTACCAGATCGCCGAGTCGCTGCTCGCGATCGGCTCGGGCGGCGCGACCGGCGTCGGCATCGGCGACTCCCGGCAGAAGCTCTTCTTCCTGCCCGAGGCGCACACCGACTTCATCGGATCGATCGTCGGCGAGGAGCTCGGCTTCGTCGGCGTCGCGCTGGTCGTGTTCGCGTTCGCGTGGATCGTCGTGCGCGGCGCGCGCGTCGCGTTCCGCGCCCTCGACGAGTACGGCACCTTCCTCGCGATCGGCATCACGGTCTTCATCGGTCTGCAGGCGTTCATCAACCTCGGCGTGGTGACCGGGCTCCTGCCGACGAAGGGCCTCGCGCTGCCGTTCCTCAGCTACGGCGGCTCGTCGCTGCTGGTGAACGCGGCGGCGATGGGCATCCTCCTCAACGTGTCGCGACCGCGCGAGGGGCAGGTCCCCGCGGGCGAAGCGAGCGCGACCCCCGAGCCCGCGATCACCGGATCGCGGTCGAGCCGCACGAGCGGGCCGGGACGGACCTCGAACGGGCACATCCAGCAAGGGAGCGCGGCATGATCGAGCGCGTCGTGATCGCGGGCGGCGGCACCGGTGGACATCTCTTCCCGGGCATCGCGGTCGTCGAGGAGCTGCGCCGGCGCAACGCCGATCTCGACGTGACCTACGTCGGGACCGAGCGCGGCATCGAGGCGCGCGTGATCCCGGGCATGGGCGAGGCGTTCGAGACGCTCGACGTGCACCCGCTCAAGGGCACCGACGCGAGCGGCTTCATGAAGTCCTTGCTGAAGCTGCCGGGCGCGTACGGACGCGCGGTCTCGATCCTCCGCGACGCGCAGCCCGAGGTCGTGATCGGCGTGGGCGGCTACGCGTCGGGCCCGATGCTCCTCGCCGCCGCGAGCCTCGGCATCCCGACCGCGCTGATGGAGCAGAACGCGCACGTCGGACTGACCAACCGCATGCTCGGCCCGGTCGTCGGGCGCGCGTACCTCACGTACGAGGAGACCGCGTCGCGCTTCGGCGATCACGCGCGGGTCGTCGGCAACCCGGTGCGTCGCGCGTTCGCCACTGCGGCGCGGCTCGCGATGTCCGATCCCGATGCGTTCGAGCTGCGCGCGCGCCGCATCCTCGTGCTCGGAGGATCGCAGGGCGCCAAGGCGCTCAACGAGACCGTGCCCGAGGCGCTCGCGCGCGCCGGCGTCGCCGAGCGCGGCATCGAGATCGTGCACCAGACCGGCGCGGCGATGCAGGCCGAGGTCGCGGCGCGCTACGAGGCGCTCGGGGTGAAGGCCGAGGTCGTCGCGTTCATCGACGACATGGCGCGCGCCTACGCGAGCTCGCAGCTGGTGATCGCGCGCGCCGGTGCGACGACGCTCGCGGAGATCTGCGCGATCGGACGCCCCTCGATCCTCGTGCCCTACCCCCACGCCGCCGATGATCACCAGGCGCGCAACGCCGAGGCGCTCGAGCGCGCCGGCGCCGCCATCGCGATCCGACAGGACGTGCTCGAGGTCGAGCGCCTCGCCGCCGACGTGCGCGGCCTGCTCGACGATCGCGGACGGCGCCTCGCGATGTCCGCCGCCGCCCGCGACGAGGGCCGCCCGGATGCCGCCGCCGCGATCGTCGACGATCTGATCT
>JALYRN010000355.1 GCA_030855295.1 Myxococcota bacterium
GCCCCATCTCGCGCACGAAGAGCCTGGTCTCGTCTCGTACGGCGACCAGGTCCGCTCCGATCGCGACCGGCGGAATCAGCTCGGTCGTGGACGTCGTCGGCCACGTGATCCGATGCTGCCCATTCGCGTCAACGACCACGGTCCCGAACGGACTGAGTGGCACGATCACGTCGCCACCGGGCGCCTCGATCGCACCGAGGTTGCGGGGAACGCTGGTCGCGCCAGCACGCTCGAGCACGGCTGCGTCGTCGGGGTCGCTGCGCAGCGCGTACGTCCAGAGCAGCCGAGGAAACCCGCCCTCCACGCTCGGCGCCGCCTGCGCGAGCCCCACGCTCCCGAGCGGCGCACAGCTCACATCCTCTGCGAAGATCCGCTCCGGAGCCGACGGCACCCACGGAAGCGCGGCGTCGCCGAGCCCACCGTCGCGATCCGACACCCGAGCATCGGGCGCGACGAGCGCGGGCTCGCAGGCGCACGCCGCCAGGCTCAGAGCGACGGCGACCCACGACAACAGGCGCAACGACGATGTCACCTTCACGAGGGTACATGCTGCGTCGCTCACGGCGAGCCCTACGAGCCCGACCGCCAATGCCCAGGGCTCCGTCTGGGAGACCGTGCTCTGTCGACGATCGCGGCTCTGCCGAATCAAATCCGGCGCGACGAATTTGCGCGCGCCGTCGTCAGTCGCCGACGCGCTCTCGCGTCCTGTCTGCATGGCCAGAGCGCGACACCGGCAGAAGGAGCTCGTCTTCCGAACGCACGGCGGCAAGCGCCGCGGCGCCGGCCGAAAGCCAGCGGGCGAGTGCGCGCTCGTCTCGCACGGCGCGCGAGACGACGTCTCCTCGCGAGCGCCGGTGCTGGTCACGCTGAAGATGAAGCAGCGGGTGTGGAATCTGCGGACCAAGCGCGCCTTCGCGCGGTTGCTCCCGGCGTTCCTCGCCGTCTGCGAGCGCTTCGGGATGCGCTTGGTGCACTACTCGGTGCAGGGCGATCACATCCACCTCATCGTCGAGGCCGAGCACCGTCACGCGCTCGCGCGCGGCATGCAGAGCCTCTGCGTCCGCATCGCGCGCGCGCTGAACGAGATGATGCGGACCACCGGCGGCGTGTTCGCGGACCGCTACCACCACCGCGTGCTCACGACGGCGCGTCAGGTCCGCGCTGCGCTCGCGTACGTGTTGGGCAACGGCCGCCGGCACGACCACGCGCCGCGCCAGACTGGCTGGCTCGATCCGTTCTCGTCGGCGCTCGCGTTCGACGGATGGCGTGGCGGTCTCGACGCGCGGCAGAGCGCGCTCGCCCGCGCGAATCCGCCACCCGTCATCAGGCCGCGCACATGGCTTCTCGCGGTCGGATGGAAGCGCGCCGGCGGGCTTCTCGATCCCGAGCACAGGCCCGGTCCCATCGTGTGAGCGCAGCCGCTCGCGCCGGCCATTCGCGACCGCGCGGCGCGCGCTCGGCGCGCCCTCGACGAATCTCAGCGGCTGTCCATGAATCGGCTCGGAGCCTGTCCAGAAACCGCTGAGGAACGCAGGAGGGCAGGAAAAACCTCATGGTTTCCTGCATTCCTTAGCGGTCTCGTCCGATTGAGCGACAGGCTTTCAGCGCCCGTCGCCCATCGTGACGCGGTCGAAGCCGGCCGCGACCAGGGTGTCCATCGTCGCGATCACCGACTCGAAGGCGATGCCGTCGTCGGCGGCGACGACGATCTCGCCGGTCGTGGCGGCGCGGCGCGGCTCGAGGTGCGCGCGCAGCGCCTCGAGATCGGGCGCGCCCTGGGCGAAGGTGATCTCGGTGCGGTCGCCGACGTCCGACGAGACGACGAAGCGCGTCGACTCGAGCAGCACGACCATCGCCGGCGCGGCCCTCGGCTCGAGCATCGACGACTCGCTCGCGGGCGCGTTCAGGTGGGCCTGCACCGAGGCGAGCTGGTTCCACACCGCAGTGACCAGCAGGAACATCACGCAGCAGAGGAGCAGATCGATGAATGGGATCAGCGGGATCTCGGAGTCGAGCGCCCGCTTGCCGCCCTGCCCACCACCACCGGTCGAGATCGTCGCCATCGAGCACCTCCGTGTGCGTGCCGAGGTCGACCCCGACGCGCACCGGAAGTTCCGGAAGAGATCACATGCCGGCGACGGTCCGCACCGCGCGCGCGAGCTCGTCCGGCACCTCCTCCTGGAGGAAGTGACCGGCGCTCGTGATCTCGACGGTCGCCTGCGGGAGCGCCTCGCGATGGCGCGCGAGCGCGCGACCGAGGATCGGATCGCGCTCGCCCCAGACCAGCGCGGCGGGGCCGCGATACGCGCGCACGAAGCCGCCGAGCCGATCGAGGAAGGGCACCGAGGGATGCTCCTCGCGATCGGGCACCATGCGCGCGAGCCCGAGCGGCGCCGCACGATCGCCGAGGCGCCGCAGCGGCCAGGCATACGCCGCCTTCTCGCGCGAGCCGATCGAGCGGCGATCCCCCTGCACCCGGTGCATCACCGGCACCGGGAAGAGCAGACCGCGGAACGCGAGGTCGCTCGCGATCGGGAGGTGCGAGAAGCGATGGAACGAGGTGGTGCGCAGCGGACGCTTGGGCTCGAGCACCGCGGTGTTGCCGAGGACGAGCCCGCGCAGGAAGGGCTTGCCGCCTTCGCTCCGCAGCATGGCAGCGCCGACGCCGATCGGTCCGCCCCAGTCCTGGGCGACGACGATCGCGTCCTCGAGCTCGAGCACCTCGGTCAGCCGCGCGATCGCGCGCGCGTGCACGTCGAGGCGATGGTCGGCGGGATTCGGCAGCTTGTCCGAGAGGCCGAGCCCCAGCAGATCGGGCGCGATCAAGCGGAGGCCCTCGTGCTCGCGCAGGCGCGCGATGACCTTGCGCCAGAGGAAGCACCAGGTCGGGTTGCCGTGCATCAGGAGCACGGGCGTGCCCGCGCCCTCGTCGACGAAGTGGATGCGCCGGCCGTCGACGCGCGCGACTCGGCGGCGGAACGGCAGCTCGTTGTCGAGCCAGCGCGGGAGCACCGGTGCGTCCTCGAAGATGGCGCTCGTCATGGCGTCACGATCGCCTGGTCGGGTCGCCGCGCTCTTCGTCGAGGCGCACGGCCTGGTCGACGAAGTCGCGCAGCGCGGGCTCGTCGAGCGAGGCCGCGTCGCGCACCTTCAGGTCGGGCGCTCGCGTCTTCTTCGCGGGAGCGGTCTTCGTCGGCATGTCGCGAATGCTAGGTCAGCGTGCGGCGCGCGAGAAGAGCGGGAGCGGCAGCGAACGCCTTCGACGTCGCGCCCCAGCCGCGCTCGGGGACGGCGGCGTGCGTCGATCTCTCGCAAAGGCTCGGCGCGCCCTCCGGTAGGGGTGCACATGGACACTCGACGGCTCGGCCTCGCCGGGATCTTCTGCCTTCTCGCCGCGGCCTCCGGCTGCGACGCGACCACCACCCCGGCGCCGTGCGAGTGCGCGATCGACGTGCCCGAAGGACGGCTCGACGCGCGCTGCGGGGAGCGCACCTGCGTCGGCGGCGCGGGCTATCGGTGCACGGAGCCCGGGATCGCGGTCGCCGATCCGATCGCGTGCGCGATGTCGGACGCCGGCACGATCGAGGTCGACGGCGGCGTCCCCGAGGACGGCGGCCGGCTCGCGGATCCCGATGCGAGCTCGTGCGCGGATCGCTGCGTCCCGCGCTCGTCGCAGTGCACCGCCGGCGTGATCGCGACCTGCGAGGAGGACGCGCGCGGATGCTGGGCGCTCGGGCGCGGCGTCGCATGCGAGTCGGGCGCGTGCGCCGACGCGCAGACGTGCGCGGCGTGCACGCACGAGTGCGCTCGCGCGGGGCAGGTGGAGTGCGCGTCCGGCGTCCTGAGGAGCTGCGTCGTCGGGAGCGCCGGCTGTCTCGAGTGGAGCAGCATTCCCTGCCCCGAAGGCTTCTGCGGCGACGTCCGGAGCTGCGGCTCGTGCGATCACACCTGCGCCGCCGAGGGCGTGACCGAGTGCTCGAGCGGCGTCGTGCGCAGCTGCGTGGCCGATGCCCGCGGCTGCCGATCGTGGTCCGCCGGGATGGCCTGCGCGGAAGGGTTCTGCGGCGACGCGACGACCTGCGGCACCTGCACCGACCGATGCGCATCGCCGGGCGTGACCGAGTGCGTCGCGGGCACGCTGCGGACGTGCGCGGCGGATGCGCGCGGCTGCCTCGACTGGAGCGCCGGCGTCGCGTGCGCCGACGGGTTCTGCGGCGACGCGGTATCCTGCGGCAGCTGCGCCCACGGATGCGCGACCCTCGGCGCGACCGAGTGCACCGCCGGGAGCTCCCGGACCTGCATCGCCGACGCGCGCGGGTGCCGCTCGTGGGGCGCCCCCTCGAGCTGCGCGGACGGATTCTGCGCGGACGCGTTCACGTGCGGCGCGTGCGTGCACGAGTGCGCGGCGGCCGGCGTGACGTGCGCGTCGGGCGATGTCGCGACGTGCTCGGTCGACGCGATGGGGTGCCGCTACGAGACCCGCGCCGAGTGCGGCACGAGCTGCGGCGGCACCGGCGTGTGCGCGAGCTGTCCGATGCACCACGATCCCATCGTCGCGACCCACGCCATCCCCTCGTTCTCGGGGCGCCAGCTCGTGCGCGTGGGCTCGCTCGTGTACGTGCCCACCGGCACCGGCGGGCTGCGCATCGTCGACGTCAGCACGCCGAGCGCGCCCGTCGACGTCGGCGGCCACGCGCTCCGCGCCGAGGACGTCGCGATCGTCGGGAGCCACGCGGTCGTGGTCGGATACGGGCACGGCCTGAGCGTGCTCGACGTCTCGACGCCGTCGTCGCCCACGCTGGTCGCGAGCGTCGCGCTCGCCGGCAATCCCGAGGCGATCGAGATCGCGGGCGGCTACGCGTACGTGCTCGGAGACGATCTGCAGGTCGTCGATCTGCGCACGATCGCGAGCCCTACCCTCGTCGCGACGCACGGCACGCCGGGCTACGGCTCCGATCTCGTGATCATCGGCAGCCGCCTGTTCCTGTCCGACTCGGTCAACGGCATCCGCGTGGTCGACGTGAGCGTTCCGACCGCGCCCACGCTGCTCGGTGCGATCGGGCTCGAGGGCGCGAGCCGGTTCTACGGCCTCGAGGCGATCGGGACGCAGCTGCTCGCGGTCACGTTCGTCGGCTTCTCACCCGTCCGCTACGAGCTGCGCAGCTTCGACACCGCGGCAACAGGCTTTCCGCGCACGGGGTCGCTGCCGCTCGACATCCGATCGACGGTCGTCGCGCGCGTGACCGTCGTGGGCTCCGAGGCCTACGTCGTCGCGGGCTCGACGATGCTCGAGGTCGTCGACGTGAGCGATCCGGCCCATCCGTCGATCACCGGTCGCGTCACGTGCGGCGGCTCGGCGGTGATCGACGCCGGCGACGGTCGACATCTCGTCTGCGCGCGCGGCACGCGCCTCGACGTCGTCGATCTCGCGCACGGGGCGCGCCACCTCGCGGTCACGCCGGTGAGCGATCCGGAATCGCTGGTGCTCGCGCGCGGTCTGCTCTTCGTCGCGGGCGACGGCCTGTCGATCTTCGACGTGTCCGACCCGGCGTCGCCTGCGCTCGTCAGCCGCTACACCACCGCACAGACCTACGACGTCGCGGTCGCCGGAGAGCTCGCGTACGTCGCGTACTACGGCCGCGCCGAGATCGTGTCGATCGCAGATCCGCGGCGTCCCACGCTGGTCGCGACGATGACCGGCACCGCCAACCAGATCGCGATCACCGGAGGCCACGCGTACGTGCGCGGATCGTCGGACGTGGCGGTCTGGGACGTGCGCGTCCCCTCCGCGCCCGTCCGCGTCGCGACCCTGACGAGCCCGTCGAGCGCACCGAACAGCGTCGTCGCGAGCGGCAACGTGGTGGTCGTCGGCAGCCGCTACGCCATCGACGCATGGATGGTGACCACACCGAGCGCGCCCGTCGTCGCCGGCACGCTCGCCGGCGGAGGGCGCGTGCTCTCGATGCACGGCACGACCTTCTACGCGGTCGGCGATGGCTGGACGTCGGGAGACGACTTCTTCCGCATCGTCGACGCCTCCGATCCGACCTCGCCGACGATCATCGGCCAGCTCCCGACCTACGACCCCGACGGCTTCACGGCTGCAGGCGGCTACGGCTACGCGCTGCGCGACACCGAGCTGTCGATCCTCGATCTGCGAGCGCCGGCCACCCCGGTCGTGCTCGATCGCTACTACCTGCCGGGCACCTCGGGCAGCGAGGACGTGGCGGTCAACGGCGCGTACGTCTTCGCGAACGTGAACGACGCGGTCGTCGCGGTGCACGCCTGTCGCTGATCGGCGGCGACGGTGGACGTCTCGGACCGATCGCCGCAGTCTGCTGCGGATGCGGATCGCGATCGTGGTCTTCGACGGAGTCGACGAGCTCGACGCGATCGCGCCGTACGAGGTCCTTCGTGCGGCGGCCCACGGCGAGCCGCCCCTCGACGTCTCGCTCTGTGCGCTCGACGCGCCGCGGGCGATCGAGGCAGCGCACGGTCTTCGCTTCGAAGTGCGCGACCCGATCCCGCGCTCGTGTGACTGGCTGATCGTCCCGGGCGGCGGCTGGGCGAGCGCGGCGGCGCGTGGCGTGCGCGCCGAGATCGCGGGGGGCGCGCTCCCCGCCGAGATCCGGCGGCTCGCGGCGTCCGGCACCGGGGTCGCATCGGTGTGCACCGGCGCGATGCTCCTGGCGTCCGCCGGCCTGCTCCACGATCGACCCTGCACCACGCATCACGTCGCGCGCGAGGCGCTCGCGTCCGCGGGCGGCGCGCTGGTCGACGCGCGCGTCGTCGACGACGGCGACGTCGTCACGGCCGGAGGCGTCACCTCGGGC
>JALYRN010000356.1 GCA_030855295.1 Myxococcota bacterium
ATGGTGCACGGCGCTGCGCTCGCGATCGCGCCGACCGCCGACGCGTCGTGCGAGGTCGTCTGGCGCGTGCTCGCCGAGGCGCGACGGCTCGGCGTGGGCTCGGTGGTGGTGGTGCGGCGCGCGCGCGACGGATCGCTCGCGGGCCAGGCGATCGCGCTGGTCGACGAGCCGGCGCCCGATGCCCGCGGTGAGGTCGTGATCCGCGTTCGCCCCGCGTACTTGATCATCGAGCGCAACGCGGACCACTCGCTCATCGCGCGCACGCGCGGCGAGGACGGTCTCGCCGCCGACCTGCCCGAGCTGCAGCGCACCGTGGCGCGCGGCGGGACGCGACACGTCGCGGTCACCTTCGCAGGCGAGGCGCGCGCCGCCGACGTGCTGCAGGTCGCGCTCGCGCTCGCGAGCCAAGGCGCCGCGCCGGTCGGCTTCGTGGTCCGCTGACGCACGCGAGCACCATCGCGAGCAGCGCGACCGAGCATCGGTCGGTCATCGCGCGCCATCATCGCACGGCGGGCGCGCGCGCCGTGATACCGTCCCGCGCTCGAATCTCGAGGAGGGGGACCCTGATGAAACGCTCGCTCGCGCTCGTCGCGCTGATCACACTGCCCATGGCCGGATGCTGCTTCGGCGGCGCAGGCAGCAACTTCACGATGTCCGGTCCGACCGTCACGATCGCGCCCGGCTTCGCGCCCGATCCGATGCTGCTCTCGGGGGTCGCGGGCGGCCCGACCGACGCGAGCTCGATCGACGCGAGCTGCCGCGGCCACCTGTCGATCATCCCGAGCCACACGCTCTCGGTGAGCTCGCCGATGCCGATGCTCCGCCTGATGGCGCACTCGGACACCGACACCACGCTGGTGGTGCGCCTCTCCGACGGCCGCGTCGTGTGCAACGACGACGGCGATGGCTTCGACCCGATCGTCGACCTGACGAACGTCCCTGCGGGCCAGCACAACGTGTTCGTCGGGACGTACTCGTCCGACGCGACCGCGCCGTACCAGCTCGGCATCACCACGAACCCGTCGCTCACGCCCTCGACGATGACGCAGCCCGTCGTCGCTCCCACGCTCGGCGGCGGCGGCGGCGCGCCCGCCGGCACCGTGCTGAGCACCGGCACCGCGACCGTGCAGATCGTCAGCGGCAACCTTCCCGGCGTCACGCAGGGCACGACCTGCACGTACACGCAGCTGGCGGTCGACGCGGCGGTCTCCGGCTTCGACTGCCGATGGCAGGTCGTCTGCGCCGGCGTGACCGTCTACGGCGAGGGCGACGGCGGCTTCAACCCGTGCACCGATCCCTCGTGGCCGCCGGGCACGCAGGCCGCAGACCTCGCGACCAGCGGCACCGATCGCGATCCGTCGCTGGTGATCAACGCCGGCGGGCTGATGGTGCGCGACGACGCGCAGGGACCGCGCGGCGAGTACCAGATCACTGCGACGATGTCCCCGGCGATGCCGATTCCTCCGGGGTGAGTCGGCAGGAGTGCTCGCCCCGGAGGGCGCGCACGGGAGCGCGCGCCGCGCGCGCGGACGGGAGCGACCGGAGCGGCGAGCCGATTTTTAGACAGGCTTTGAGTCGGCAGGAGTGCTCGCCCCGGAGGGCGCGCACGGGAGCGCGCGCCGCGCGCGCGGACGGGAGCGACCGGAGCGGGCGAGCCGATTTCGTGATCGTCGTCGTCACTCCAGCGGGCAGGGCGTCCCCAGCGCGGCCGGCGCGGGGACGACGCCCACCCCCGAGATCGCGCTCCGCAGGAAGCAGCCGTACTGGTACCGCACCTCCGGCAGCTGCACGAAGATGTTGTGCGGATCGCTGAAGCCGTCGCCCGCGTACTGCACGACGACACCGGTGTACGCATCACCGCGCACCGACATCAGGTTCTGCCGCACCGGATAGTCGATCACGCCCTCGCGCCCGCTCAGCGCGAGGGCGTCCTGCATCGTGCTCCACACCTCGGTGCCCGCCTGCTCGTGCCCGTACGCGATCGCGACGGCGTCGTAGACGACGGTCGGGAAGTACGAGTCCCCCTCGCCGACGGGCTGGTACACCGGACGAGAAGGCACGCCCTCGAGCGGCCGCCTCGAGAGCCGCGGCATGTACACCAGCGGCTCGGCCGGCTCCCACCCGAGCTCGAGCAGCGCGAGCGCGGGATGCAGGTGCGTCAGCATCCGTCCGTCCGCGCCGATCAGCGCGCCGAGCAGCCCGGCCGCGCCCGGCACGAGCCCGGTCTGCAGGATGAAGTAGCTCCAGAACCCGCCCGCACCGGTCGGCACCAGCGCGCGCAGCCGCGGCTCGATCGCGCCGATCATGTTGGTGTACATCCCGCCCATCGACTGACCGAGCGCGACGAACGCGTCGCCATCGAAGCGATGCGCCGACTCACCTGCGGGCAGCGTCGCGACCGTGCACGCACCGAGCGCGCTCGGATCGATCGTCAGCGTGGTCATCGCCTCGATCAGCAGCCGCTGCTCGACCGCGCCCTGACGGAACGTGTCCCGGAACGCCGCGACGTTCGCGAAGTTGAGGTAGTCGGTGCTGCCCGCGCCCGGCAGCCGATCGGGGCTGATCGGCAGCGCCGCACCGACCGCTGCGAAGCCGTGCTCGGCGATCACGTACGCCGGCCCCTCGCCGATCCGATCCGTGCCGCCCTCCTCGCGCGGCCCGCGATCGACCACCTGCGACGCGACGCCCCCCGAGCCGTGGAAGTAGACCATCAGCGGCCAGCCCCCGGCCGGCATCTCTCCGCGCGGCAGCGTGACGACGACCGGCACCGCCTCGCGCCGCTGCTCGATCGGCGCGCCGTCGCTGCCGATCTCGAAGAGCCCCTCGGTGTCGAACGGCGGCGTGCCGCGCTGGAACTGCGGCATCGAGATCGTGCCGAGCAGCTCGCAGTAGCGCTCGTGCGCGCCGTCGCTCGGGTCGAGCGCGAGCCCATCGAGCGTCACGTCGTGCGCCGCGACCACGCGCTCGCTCAGCGCGTGCAGCTCCTCGACGACGTCGCTGGTCGTCAGCACCGTCGCCGCCGCGACGTCCGCGGGGTCGACGCCGATCGTGCGAAGCGTCTCCCAGAGCGGCGCGTACCGCGTCGCGGCGCGCTCGCCCCACGCGGTGCTCGGTGTGCCGCCCGCGGCCAGCGTCGCCACGTGCTCCTGCACGCCGAGGGGCCGCCCGAGCGCGTCGCCCAGCCCACGCCGTACGACGAACGCGTACGTGCGGTGCGGCGCGAGCACGAACCCGGGGCGCGCCGAGATCCCGAGCAGGTGCGCGCCCGTCGAGCCGTCCTCCGGCAGATCCTCGGCGACCACCGGCACCAGCGCGCCGCGCTCGGACGAGCTCGGATCGATGTCGACCAAGAGGATCGGCGCGCTCGCATCGGCCGCGATGATGTCGTCGACCGAGAGCGCCGCGATCGGCGCGCTGAAGCGCACGTATGCCACCGGGATCACCGGCCAGCCCGCGCGCTCGTCGGCGATCGGCAGCAGATCGTTCAGCACGTCGGCGCGACGCGGGTTCGGATAGCCCGTCAGGTCGGGCGTGCCGTCGTCCTCGAGCCGCAGATCGGACGGAAACGGGAACCCGAAGAAGTCCTCGTCGATCGAGTCCAGATCGAAGCGTGCGATCGACTCCCCAGGGTCCACCCACGCGTCGCCCGCGCCGCCGTCGTCACCTCCGCTCCCGCCTCCGCACCCGATCATCGAGATCGCGGAGGCAGCGAGCAGTCGAGCGAACGACACGGAGACGGAGCGAGCGAGCGTTCGTGATCGGCGCGTCATGTCGGCGCCGAGCGTATCCGATCACTCGTTCGGATCGGGCACGCGCGGCGGCACCAGGAAATAGACGATGCGGGTGTCGAGCGGCGTGAACCCATCGCCGATCACGTTGATGCGCGCACGGAAGAGCTGCGGATCGAGCGTCGGCATCACGGTCGTGTTCATGCGGGGGATGATGTCGAAGCAGACCGGCGAGCCCGGCGTGACGCGCTGGAACGTGTCGGGGAACGCGTCGCCATCGATGCCCGGACGGTCGACGGTCGTGAAGCCCATCGTGCACGTCAGCCCCGGCGCCGCCGTGCTCCGCGTCTCGAGGTGATCGAGGAACGCGGTGACGGCGTTGATCGTCTCGCCCGGATCGGCGATGTCGACCGCGCTCGCGCTGACGTCGAGCGGCACCAGTGCTGCCTGATAGATCGCGTTCACGACGGCCGTGCCGAGCCCCGTGCCGGTCGCCGGGATGTCGAACACGAACGGCGCCGCGCTCCCGCCCGCGTCGACGGTCCCGGTGCGGGTCGCGACGTCGAGCAGGAAATTCCGCACGTCGGCGGGCCGGTAGTCCGAGCCGCTGTTGATCCCGACGACGCGCGCGCGCACCGACGTCAGCGCCGCGATCGTCGCGGTGTAGGTCGGCGCCGCGGGCGAGAGCGCGCCGTACGCGATGAACCCCGGATAATTGTGACCGACCGCGTCGGTGATCATCACGATCACCGGCACCGCGTCGGAGCGGAAGCACGGCATGCCGATCGTCCCCGCCGCGCAGGAGCGCGTCGTCGATCCGTAGCCGAGCGAGGTGCCGGTCGCGACCGTCCACAGCGCCGCGACGTTGCTCTCCTCCCAGTCGTAGCCGTAGTGGGTCGTCAGCGCGTTCACGCCGGCCTGCGCCGAGGCGATGTCCGCCGTCATGGTCCGCAGCTGGTAGAAGGGCCGATCGCCCGACGCCGCGTCGCCGTACGGCGCGACCGGATAGTCGTCGAACGCGCCGACGCCGAAGTGCGCCTCGGGGATCCGACTGCGCACCATCGGGATGATCGTCGACGAGAGGCTCGAGCGCAGGTTCGCGATCTCGCCGCCCATCGATCCCGTGGTGTCGACCAGGAAGTAGACGTCCGCGCGCTGCAGGCTCGTCGCGAACTGCAGCGTGTCGCGGGTGGGCGAGGGCGGCAGCATGTACGGCTCGAGGAACACGAAGTCGCCGCGCGTCCGCGGGCTGTCCGCGGCGCTCAGCGGATCGGTCCCCGCGCCGACCTCGATCAGATCGCTGACGCCGTCGCCGTCGGTGTCGGCGCGCGTGCGCGAGGTCCCTCCGGTGCGCTCGCGCGCGTCGGAGAGCCCGTCGTTGTCGCTGTCGGGATCGCGGAAGTCGGGGATCGTGTCGGCGTCGGTGTCGACCGGATCGGTGGCGAGATCGGTGTCGCCGGCCTCGATGAGATCGGTGTAGCCGTCGCCATCGCTGTCGAGGTCGCGCTTGTCGATCGTGCCGTCGCCGTCGGTGTCGAGGAGCGCCTCGTACGCGTCCGCGATCAGGTCGCCGTCGCTGTCGGGCGAGTTGTAGTCCGCGAGACCGTTGCCGTCGGTGTCGATCGGCGCCGTGGGATCCGGGCCGATCTCGATCAGGTCGTCGAGGCCGTCGTCGTCGTTGTCGAGATCGCGGAAGTCGGGCCGCGTGTCTCCGTCGCGATCGAGCGCGCCCTCGGTCGCGTCGGGCACGCCGTTGCCGTCCGAGTCCTCGTCGCGGAAGTCCGGGACGCCGTCGAAGTCGCTGTCGATCGGAGGCGTCGTCAGCACCGCGTCGCCGGCTTCGACCGCGTCGCTGATCCCGTCGCCGTCGCTGTCGGGATCCATCCAGTCGGGCGCGCCATCGCCGTCGGTGTCGACCGCCGTCGCGCGGCCCTCGTGGAGATCGCTGATGCCGTCACCATCGGTGTCGGCGGTCGGCGGGATCACCTCGCCTCCGTCGGCGCCCATCGTGGTGCCGGCGTCCGAGTCGATCATCGCCGCGTCGAGCCCGATCGCGGCGTCGAGCGCGCTCTCGCCCCCGTCCTCGTCGGCGCTCGCCGCGTCGGCGCGCCCTGCGTCGGTGCCCGCCACGCAGCGCCGATCGACGCACACGCCGTCGCCGCACTCGCTGCTCGACGTGCATCCGCGCTCCACGCCGCCGTCGCTGCATCCGGCGATCGCCAGCGCGCTCCCGAGCGCCGCGATCACGATCCCCCGAAGTCCACCACGCATGCCGCCCTCACTTCTCGCGACACCGGGCCGTCGCGTCCAACCAGGCTACCAGTTTCCACCGCGCGTACGGGACGGGAGGCGCATGTCGCCCGCGCTCGTCGTAGGATCGCCGCGCCCATGCGCTTCTCGCTGCTCGGAATCCCGGTCTCGGTGCGCCCCGCGTTCTGGCTCGTCGGCGTGCTCCTCGGCGCGCCACGAGACTTCAGCCCGGACCAGCTGACGCGCCTCGGCGTGTGGATGGTCATCCTCTTCGTCTCGATCCTCGTGCACGAGCTCGGTCACGCGTTCGCGATGCGCGCGGTCGGGCGCACGCCGCGCATCGAGCTCTGGGGGATGGGTGGGCTGACGCACTGGGGCGATGGCCCGCGGGTGTCGGGCTGGAAGCGCGCCGGCGTGTCGGTCGCCGGACCCTTCGCGGGGTTCGCGCTCGCGGTGCCGATCGTGATCGCGTGGGTCGCGGCAGGCCCCGCCGACGGCACCCTCGCGCACGAGGCGATCTGGATGGGTCTCTGGATCAACGTGGGCTGGGGCGCGCTCAACCTGCTGCCGATCCTCCCGCTCGACGGCGGACACGTGATGGAGGTCGCGCTCGCGGGCACGCTCGGCGCTCGCGGCCCGCGCATCGCGCGCTACGTCTCGATCGCGCTCGCGGTCGGCGTCGCGGTGCTCGCGCTCCAGTACGACGGCATGCAGTTCGCCGCGCTCCTCGCGTTCTTCTTCGCGTTCCAGAACGTCCGCCAGCTCGGCGCGCCCGCGACCGACGGCGCGATCCCCGCGCGTGCCGAGATCGATCCCGAGCTCGCGCGCGCCCTCGACGAGGCGTGGAGCGCGG
>JALYRN010001286.1 GCA_030855295.1 Myxococcota bacterium
AGGGCTCGGGCAGCGGAAGGCGCGCGTCGAGCGCGGCATCGCCGGTGCTCGAGAGGCCGGCCGCGTGCGTCAGCGACGCGAGCTCGACGCCGCGCGCGCGCAGCAGCTCGAGCAGCGCATACGTGAGCACGAACCCGGCGGAGGGCGGCTCGACCGCGACCGGCGGACCAGCGAGCGCGGTCTGCGCGTCCCACAGCGCGAGCGGCGCGCGCAGGTAGCTGTACTGCACCAGCGATCCCTCGCGCACGATGCCCTCCCACACCCCGCGCGCCGAGCCCTCGAACGTGATCAGCGCGAGGCGCGGATGCCCGTCGAGATCGGCGATCTCCGCGGTCAGCGATCGGCCGAGCGCGAGGCGATCGCCGGGACGAAGGAGCGGCGGCGCCGGACGATCCTCGGTGCGCGCGCGCCAGTCGCCCGCGCCGAAGATCACGGCGCGCCACGCGCGGATCTCGCGCGCATCGAGGGTCAGGCGCGCAGCGAGACGCAGCTCGATCGGCGTGCCGCTCGGAAGGTGCGTGCCGTGCAGCGACGCGGGCAGGGTGGCGGCGTCGTTGACGACCAGCAGATCGCCGGCGCGCAGCAGCTCGGCGAGCGCGGCGCGCGGATGATGCTCGATGGACCCGTCCGCATCGACGCGCAGCAGGCGCGCGGCGGTGCGCCGCGGCTCGGTCGCGGGCCTCATCGCGTCACCTCGCTCGCGCGCGCCTCGCTCCACAGCGCTTCGACGGTCGCGATCAGCTCGGCGGCGCTGGTCTCGGGGCGCTTCAGCGTGCTCGCATCGGCGTCGGGCAGCGCCTGCGCGTGCATCGGCGTGTCCATGTCGCCGGGATCGAACGAGCCGAACCGCACGCCGCGCGCGCGCAGCTCCTCGTCCCAGATCTTCGTCGCGTGCAGCAGCGCCGCCTTGCTCGCCGAGTACGCGCCCCAGCCCGCATAGGCGCTGACGGCGGCGTCGCTCGACACGTTGATCACCACGCCCGCGCGCGACTCGAGCAGCGGTCCCAGCAGCGCGCGGGTCAGGCGATGCGGGCCGAGCACGTTGGTCGCGAGCGCGACCTCGAGATCTTCGCACTCGGTGTCCGCCCACGGCCGCAGGGGCACCGGCCCCAGGCTCGACGCGTTGTTCACGAGCACGTCGACGCCGCCGAGGCGACCGACGAGCTGCATCGCGATCGGGTGGATGTCCTCCTTGCGGCCGACGTCTCCGACGACGCCGATGATCGACGCATGCGCGGCCTCGAGCGCGTCGATGCGCTCGCGACCGCGCGCGACGACGCCCACCTTCGCGCCGCGCGCGTGCAGCGCCCTCGCGAGCGCGAGGCCGAGCCCCGACGTCCCTCCCGTGATCACGACGCGACGATCCCTCCACCGTGCTCGTTCCATGACGTCCTCCTCGCTCGTCGACTGCCGACGAAGAGAACGTGGTCCGGGCTCTCCATCGTGTCGTCCGTCCTGCCAATGCATTGGCAGCGCGTCGTCGTGGTGGAACACGAGGCGGGCGAGCCGCGAAATACGCGCACGCCATCTCGCGTAATGAGGTGCGCGCGAGTCGGGCGTCACGGCGCCGCCGCTCGCGCGTTTCCATTCTCTCGGAGGGGCTCTCGATGGCGAACTCGTCTCGGACGGGCGTGCACACGTGCGCGCTTCGTCTTCTCGTACTCTGCTCGTCGCTGCTCGCGGCGTGTGATCCAGCGACTGCGGTGGAAATCGACGATGCGGGCGTCGCGCCGCTCGCCGTCGACGCCGCAGCCGTGCGGCCGAGCGATGCGGGCGGGGCCGTCGACGCGGCCGTCGCTCCGTCGTGTGGCGAGGCGTGCCGTCCGGTCTCGCTCGCGCTCGGCGGCGGCTTCTCGTGCGTGCTCGGCGCGGATGGATCGGTCCGATGCTGGGGCCGCGGGCAGGACGGCGAGCTCGGCGACGGCGCGCGCCGTCATCGGCCGGGATGTCGCCGCGACGAGGACTGCAGCGGGGCGCCGGTGCGCGTTGCGTTTCCCCGCGGCGCGCGCGCGATCGAGGCGAGCGG
>JALYRN010000357.1 GCA_030855295.1 Myxococcota bacterium
GATGCAGGCCGCCGGGCCGGGACACTGGCGCGCGCACACCAGCTCGCGAGGGCGGCCTCCCCGGCGCTGCTCGCCTCCGCCTGGGACGCGATCGGCTCCCCCGCCGCGGCCTTCGGCGCGCTCGCGGCGGTCGCGGGGATGGTGGCGGTCGCGGGAGGACTTGCGTCGCGACGAAAGTGATCCAGAGTTGCGTGGTGACGAAACTACAGCCTTCGCGGCGCGCTCGCCTGCCGCTGCTCGAAGACGGCAGCGCGGCGCTGCGCGCGCTCGCGGTCCCGAGCCGGCTCGCGCTGGTGATCGATCTCGTCTCGTGCGGCTGCGAGCGCCGGGTCAGCGATCTCGCGTCGAGCGCCGAGGTGTCGCTCTCGATGGTCTCGCGCCACCTGCGCGTGCTCGAGGACGCGGGCCTCGTCGAGTCGAGGCGCGAGGGCGCCGAGGTCTTCTTCCGCGTGCCGGGCGCGCGCCTGGCGGCGCTGCTCCGCGCGCTCGCGGATCGCATCGAGAGGTGTTGCCCATGATCTATCCCGCTCCCGACTCGTGCCGCACCGCGCGCGCGCTCCGCGTGGCCGCGTATCCGGTGCTCTTCCTCGCGACGCTCGGCGGCGGCCTCGCGCTGCTGCGCGCCGGGGCGCCCGAGCCGATCGCGCTGCTCGCGCCGACGATCGCGCTCGCGGTCTCGCTCGCCGCGCTCGAGCGCGTGATCCCATGGGAGCGCGCGTGGCTCGCGCCGCGCGGCGACGTCCCCACCGACCGCGCGCACGCGATCGCGACCCTGATGATCGCGCCCGCCATCCAGGGGCTCGTGATCGCGCTGCTGCCGCACGTCGAGCATGGCTTGCTCGCGGGCGTGCCGTGGCTCGCGGCGGAGATCGCGATCGTCGTGCTCCTCGGAGATCTCGGCCCCTACTTCGCGCATCGCGCGATGCACGAGAAGAGCGAGCTCCTCTTCCGCATCCACGCCGTGCACCACGCGCCGACGCGCCTCTGGTGGCTGAACGCGTTCCGCGTGCACCCGCTGAACCTGGTCGCGAACGTCACGCTGCGGATCGTGCCGGGCCTGCTGCTCGGTGCGTCGCACGAGGCCCTGTTCGCGGCGGCGCTGATCTCGGGGTTCGCGAACGTGTTCGCGCACGCCAACGTCGACGTCCGTCTCGGCGTGCTCGACTGGATCTTCAGCGGCCCCGCGCTGCACCGCCTGCACCACCACGTCGAGCCCGCGCGCTCGCAGTCGAACTACGGCGGCACGACGATCCTCTGGGACGTGCTGTTCGGCACGCGCCGCGCGCCTCGCGAGCGAGTCGGCGACGGCGACGTCGGCGTCGGCGATGCGGCGCCGCCCGAGGGGTGGCTCGCGCAGCTGCTGCACCCGTTCGGCGTGCGCTGCTGCGCGGCCGCGTGAACGCGCGCGCCGGAGCGCCGGCTCCGGATCATCCGAGTCGATCTGCTCGCTCATTGCGCGATGCATGCCGGCCCTGACCGCGACCCGTGGTTGCGGGGCTCGCATGGGTGCCGACATGAGGGTGCAGAACATCGATGCGGCCCGTCGTCGCGCGCTCCGCGCGATCGGCCGGCGCAGGAGCATGTGCATGGCGACGACGGCGGATAGCGCGACGTCCGCCGATCTCGGCGGGACGGCGACCACGGACGAGCCGCGAGCGCGACGCGGCGCGGGGGCACGCGCCAAGACCTTGGCGATCGGTCGAGCGATCCTCTTCGTGCTGGTCGGCGCGGCGATCGGCTACGTGCTCGGCCGCGTGCAGGGCGGCTACGCGGTGCGCGACGCCGAGTCGCGCCTCACCGATCAGAGTGCCGCGAGCGCTGCGGCCCTCGAGGCGTCGGAGCGCGAGCACGAGCAGGCGATCGCGCAGGCGCAGACCGCACGCGCTCGAGTCGAGACGCGCGCCGCGCAGCTCGCGACCGCCCTCGAGCTGCATCGAGGAGCGCTGTCGATCGCCCGCGCCCGAGCCGCGCTCGACGCGCGCAACTTCGGGACCGCGGAGCAGCACGTCCGGGAGGCCGAGCAGGCGCTTCGCGCGATCGCTGCCGCCCATCCCGACGTCGAGCCGGTCGCGCGCGCGCTCGCGGAGACGCGGATCGTGGTCGCGGGCGATCTCGAGGAGCAGCGCTCGCGCCTCCGCACGCTCGGGCAGTCGCTCGACGACGCGCTCGCGCGCACGAGCCCGACCTCGCTCGATGCCGCGCAGGACACCACCGCGGGTGAGATTCCCGCCCAGGAGCGATACGAATGAGCCGCTTCCAGATCCTCTCGCTCGCCGGCGCGCTCGGCGCTGCGCTCTCCCTCGCGGCCTGCGGCGGCCCGCAGGAGATGACCGCACAGGGCACCGCGATCGCCCCCGGCGCGACCGCCGAGATCTCGGTCGGCAAGACCGAGGGCACGCAGACCGTCGACCTCGACGTGCAACACCTCGCGCCGCCCGAGCGGCTCGGCGCCGGCCTCTCGCAGTACGCCGTGTGGGTGGTGCCGCAGGGGCAGCAGCCGATCCTCGCCGGGACCCTGCACTACGATCCGGGCAGCCAGCGCGGCCAGCTCCGCGCGACGACGCCGTACCAGGTCTTCGAGGTGCTCGTCACCGCCGAGGGCGACTCGATCGGGCAACTGCCGAGCCGGACCATCGTCCTGCACCGCGGCGTCACCGCGCCCTGATCGCACCGCTGATCGGGCGCGACCGTTCGCTCGCGACCGTTCGCTCGCGACGGTGCACCTGCCGGCGCACGACGACCGTCGCACCTCCGGGTGGGGATCCGCTACCCTGCGCGCGTGGCACGGCCCCTGTGCACGCGGCCCGAGACGCCGCTCGTCGGTTCCGTCGACGCCGAGGCGCGCTTCGATCGCTTCCCGAGCGACTTCGCGATCAAGGGGATGTTCCTCTCGCGCGTCGTGCAGCTCGCGCCCGCGAGCGTGTTCGACGCGGTGCGCCCGCGCCTGGTGCGAGCACCTGCGCTCGGCCGCTACCTGCCCTTCTCCGACTATCCGCAGGTCGACTTCTCGCGCCTCGCGCACGCGGTCGCCGTCGATCGCTTCCGCACGGTCGACGCGACCCAGGCGATGCGGCTGCTCGCGCGCCACGACATCGCCACCTTCGCGACGTCGCGGGTCGGCCGCATCATGCTCGGGCTCGCGCAGGATGCGAAGGGCGCGCTCCTCAAGCTGCCCGAGATGTACGCAGCCGCGCTGCGCGGCGGTTCCGTCGAGGCGAGCGCGCTCGAGGACGGCCGCATCGCGCTCCGGTTCCGTGACTTCTACGGGTGGGTCGACTGCTATCCGGTCGGCACCGTCGAGGGCCTCGCCGACCACTTCGGCGTCCGCTGCGAGATCGAGCTCGAGCTGCACTCCGAGCTCGCTGCGACGTACCTCGTCTCGCTGCGCGCCACCTGATCCGCGCACGCCGCAATCGGCCCCTCCTCCCGCGGCGGCCGCGGTACCCTCCGCCGGTGGGCGGCGACACCGCGACGCTCGACGCGCGCCGGCTGAGAGAGACACTGGCCCGCGAGGATCTCGTCCTCGACGCGCCGGAGCTCGAGCGCTTGCGCGAGATGGCGGCGACCTTCGCAGCGCACCCGCGCGCGACGATTCGGCCGTCGATCGGCGCGCCCACGCCCGACGCGAGGCGCAGCGAGGGACCGCTCACGCTGCGCGGAACGCTCGGCCAGGGCGGCATGGGCGTGGTGCGGCTGGCCGTGCAGACGTCGCTCGGGCGCGAGGTGGCGGCCAAGACGCTCCGCCCGGAAGCCCGCGACGACGGACGCGCGGCGATGCGCCTGATCCGCGAGGCGCGCGTCACCGGCGCGCTCGAGCACCCGAACATCGTCCCGGTCCACGATCTCTACTTGGACGGCGACGCGCCCGTCGTCGTGCTCAAGCGCATCGAAGGCGACGCATGGAACGAGCTGCTCGCACGCCGGGGGCGGGCCGAGGATCGGCCGCACGCGCGGGACGGGCTCGCGCGACATCTGCGCATCCTGATCCAGGTCTGCCACGCGCTCGAGCTCGCGCACGATCGCGGCGTCGTCCACCTCGACATCAAGCCCGAGAACGTGATGATCGGCCGCTTCGGGGAGACGTACCTGGTCGACTGGGGGCTCGCCGCGGCGTTCCGCGAGGACGCCGACGCGCGCCTACCGCGCGTCGAGCCCGGCATCCTCGGGACGCCCGCGTACATGGCGCCCGAGATGGCGCGTGGCGCCGCGGACGCCTTCGACGGCCGGACGGACGTCTATCTGCTCGGCGCGGTGCTCTACGAGCTGCTCTCCGGGCACCCGCCGCATCGCGGGAGCAATGCGATCCAGATCATCACCAGCGTGCTGCTGAGCGAGCCCGAGGAGCTGACCGACGCGCCCGCGGAGCTCGCCGCGATCTGCCGGCGGGCGATGGCGCGCGACTCGGCCGCGCGATACCCGACGGTCGCCGCGTTTCGAGGCGAGCTCGAGGATCACCTCGAGCATCGAGCCTCGATCGCGCTCGCCGAAGACGCCGAGCGGCGGCTCTCCGAGCTCGAGGAGCGGATGAGCGGACCGCTCGAGACCGCCGCCGCGCGCGAGGCTCTGCAGGCCGCCTTCGGCCAGGTCCGCTTCGGGTTCGTGCACGCGCTGAGCACGTGGCCGGCCAACGACCGCGCTCGGCGCGGCCTCGATCGCGCGCTCGTCGGCATGGCGCGCGCCGAGCTCGGGCGGGGACAGGTCGGAGCCGCGCGCACGCTGTTGGCGGAGGCAGAGCGCATCCCGGACGATCTCGCGCGCGCAGTCGAAGTGGCGGCGGCACGCGAGGCCGAGGAGCGCGCGGTGCTCGAGGAGCTCGAGCGACAGCGGCGCGAGATGGATCCCCGGATCGGTCGGCGCCAGCGGACCTTGTTCGCGCTGGTGCTGGCGAGCATCTGGGTCGCGGGCCCGGTGATCCTGATGATCCGCGCCGCGCTCGGGAGCGCGCAGCGCCTCGAGGAGCTGCTCGTGTGGCCGCTCGCGATGACGGCGGGCTTCGGCGGTCTGGCGTGGGCCTTTCGGAGCGCGCTGCTCCGCACGAGGCTGAACCGCCGGCTGATGGGCTCGCTGATCGGAATGACGGCGGCGATGGAGCTCTTGCATGCCGGCGCGATCGAGCTCGGGCTCGACCTCCCGACGATCCAGTCGCTCGACTTCATGCTCTTCGGTGGCGCCGCTGCGTTCGTCTCCGTCCTGGTCGATCGGCGCTTCGCGGCGAGCGCCGTCGCCTACGCGATCGGCTTCGTCCTCGCCTGCGCGAGGCCCGAGCTGCGCTACTGGGCGCTGCTGGCGACCAACGTGACGGTCGTCGCCAATTTCCTGTGGCTCTGGCCCCCGTGGCGCCACGAGCCGCTGGCCGACTGACGCCCGACCGCGCGGCGACGAGACGTTGACCCGCAGCGTGACGTCGCCGAGCATCCTCCGCGCGCGCGCGGGCCGCTCGATGCGAGCGACGTCGCCGTCGTGCGCCGCCTGATCCCAGGGAGCCACATCCATGCCCGATCGCCCCATTCGAATCGCGGAGCGCTATCCGCTCGTCCAGGATCCACCGTTCACGCTCGACGGAACGCGGACGCTGCTCTTCGTGCTCCCGTGCGATCCAGCGCGGCTCGACGCCTTGCTCGCACGCACGTTCGCGTGGGCCGCGCCCGAGCTCGAGATCGAGCGCCTGGGACGGCACTGCATCCTCGCGATCACCGACGTCGCGCGCGCCGAGGGCGCCGATCCCGCGCTCGGCTGGTTCGCGTATCGCGAGGCGACCTTCTTCGTGCCGATCTGGGGCCGGCGCGCGGGCGCTCCGTTCGTCGCGCTGCACGTGCCCTTCATCTATCCCGACCAGGGCCTCGCGGTCGCCGCCGGCCGCGAGATCTACGGGCTGCCGAAGAAGCCTGCGCGCATCGAGCTGCCGAGCGATGCCGACCTCTGGAGCGGCGCGCGGCCGATCTCGGCCTCGGCGCTCGCGGCGCAGGCGTTCGACGGATCGCAGTGGACCGAGCAGACCCTCTTCACGATCTCGTCGACGCCCCAGCCGATCGTGCCGGCGCTCGCGGACACGCTGCTCGACGCGATCGAGCTCGCGATCGGCGCGCTGCCCGGCGGGCTCGGCCCCATCGGCCGGCTGCTGCAGCAAGATCTCGTGCAGCTCAAGCAGGTGCCCGACGTCACGCCGGGCGGCGTGCCCGCGCGCGTCCTGCATCGCGCGGTCACGCGCGTGGCGGCACCGGTCCGCGCGCTCTCGAACGTGCGCGTCGCCGACGCGAGCAAGGTGCGCATCGATCTCGCGGAGCTCGCGAGCGAGCCGATCCGCGACGTGCTCGGGCTGCCGGCGAGCGTGGCGCCGATCGTCGCCGCGACGATGACGATGGACTTCGCGTTCGAGCCCGGCGAGGTGTGGCTCGAGCGGCCCGAGGTGCCGACGCCGCCCGCCGCGAAGAAGAAGGTGGTGATCCTCGGAGGAGGCATGGGCGCGCTCGCGACCGCGCACGCGCTGAGCGACACCGACGCGAAGCGCGCCGCGTACGACGTGCGCGTGCTGGTGCAGGGTCACCTGCTCGGCGGCAAGGGCGCCAACGCGCGGAACCCTGCGCGCGCGCAGCGGATCGAGGAGCACGGGCTCCACGTGATCTTCGGCTTCTATCACAACTTCTTGCGGCTGATGCGCAGCGTGTACGCCGACGCGGCGCGCCCCGCGACGGTCGAGCCGTCGACCTTCGAAGAGGCGTTCGAGCCGGAGTGGCGGATCGTCTTCCACGACGGTGCGAGCTCGTGGGAGGTCGTCTTCCCGCGCACGCCCGCGACCTACGGCGCGGGCC
>JALYRN010000015.1:0-7067 GCA_030855295.1 Myxococcota bacterium
TGCACGGCCTGCAGCGAGCAGCTCGCGACGCGCTGCGAGGCGGCGTCGTGAGCGAGGGATGGATCGCGCTCGCGCGCGACGTCGCGCGGGGCAAGCGCGAGGCACCGCCGGGCTGGCAGGTGCTCGCGGGCGAGCGTCCTCCGCTGATCGACGACGAGAGCGTGCGCGCGGTGGTCGCGATGTTCGTCGCGGTGCTGGCGTGGGCCGGCGCGGTGTTCCGCGAGCAGGTCACGGGCACCCCGATCGATCCGTTCGCGCTCTTCATGCGGCTGGTCGCGCTCGCGATGACGGTGCGCGCGCTCCTGCTCGGGCGCGAGATCGCCGCGCGCGTCGCGGTGTGGGCCCGGGCCCGGGGGTGCACGTTGGTCCTCGCGCCCGAGGGGCTCTGGGCGCGCTTGCCGCAGGGAGAGGTGTCTGCCGAGCGCGACGAGATCGTCGGCATCACCGAGCGCGGCACCTGGCAGACGCGCCGCGCGGGGCGACGCTACAGCCCGGTGTACGTCGTGCTCGCGAGCCCGATGCAGACGCACCTCGAGCTGCCGCCGATCTTCGACGCGACGGCGGGTGTGCTCGCGGAGCGGCTGATGCGCTGGCGCGGCGCGCCTGCGCTGCCGGAGGAGCCGCGCTTTCCCGACCCCGCGCCGCTCGCCAGCAAGGTGTACGAGGACGCCGCGCGCGGCGTGCGCGACGCGACCACGGTCGTCATCCGCCACGGCGAGGGGTGGATGCGACGCGGACCGTGGGCGACCGTGCTGCTCGGGGTCGCGATCCTCGAGGGCTTCGCCCGCGCATCGAGCGAGGAGCAGGACGCGCTCGGCGCGCCCGTGGTCGGGGCGGCGGGGATCGCGCTCGTCATGGTCCCGATGATCTGGATCTTCGTGACACGTCGCTCGATCGCGCCGCGGATGGGCGTCGCGATGGTGCTCACGTCGGCCGAGCTGCTGATGCGCGCGAAGGGCGGCGTGCTGCGGGTCCGGTGGCCGAACCTGCAGCGCCTCTCGATCGACGTGCGAGGTCGCCCCTCGGCGATCGAGGGATGGGCGATCCAGCGCGCCCTCGTGATCAAGCGCAAGGACGGCGCCCCGATCACCTACGACGAGGCGTACCTCGGGGTGCCGGCCGAGGTCGCGCTCACGCTGTGCGACGCGTACGCGAGCGGCGCGCTGCTCCCTCCCGCGGAAATCGCAGGAAACCCCTCCTGATTTCCTGCGTTCCTCAGCGGAATCGCCCGATCTGTCGGCACTCCTTCAAGCGGCGAGCAGGCGATCGAGCTTGCGCAGGCCGGCGCGCAGAGCGGGCCGCAGCGCGAGCGCCCCGAGCCGAGCGACGCCGGGGATGTCCGACGCGAGGACGACGTCCCACGTGAGCCGCGATCGATCCCCGGCGATCCGCTCGACGAGCATCTCGCCGCGATGGAACCGGAACGGCGCGCCGCGCACGATCCGGTAGACGAGACGCCCGGGCCGGCCCTCGGCCGGCGCATCGGCGTACACGACCTCTTCGTCGACGACGATGCCGCGCGCGCGGATGCGGCGCACCGTGCCGATCGCCGTTCCGTCGCGCCGCGCGAGCACGCTGACGCGGGCGTCGAGCCACCGCGACATGCCCTCGTGGTCGTTGATCGCCGCCCAGACGCGCTCCGGGCTCGCGGCGATCTCCTGCTCGACCACGAGGCGCTGCTGGCTCACTTCCAGCGGACCTTCGTGATCTCGTACGACTTCTTGCCACCGGGCGCGTTGACCGTCACCTCGTCGCCGGGCTCCCGCCCGATCAGCGCGCGCGCGACCGGCGACGTCACCGAGATCGTGCCCTTCTCGATGTTGGCCTCGTCGGGGCCGACGATGCGGTAGTCGACGACCTTGCCGCTCTCGGTGTCCTCGAGGGTGACGAACGCGCCGAAGCGGACCTTGTCGCCGCTGAACGCCGAGGGGTCGATCACCTCGGCGCGCGCGAGGTGGTCCTCGATCTCGTTGATGCGCGCCTCGACCATGCCCTGCTTCTCCTTGGCGGCGTGGTACTCGGCGTTCTCGCGCAGGTCGCCGTGCTCGCGCGCGACCCCGATCTCCTTCGAGATGCGCGGGCGCTCGATGCTCTTGAGGTGGTGGAGCTCCTCGGTGAGGGCGGCGTGCCCCTGCGGCGTCATCGGTACCTTGTCCATGGATCTACTTTCGCGGTCGCATCGCCGCGCCGAGAGGCGCGCAACGGGCATACGACGGCCCCGTCCGCAGAGCAAGGAACGCGGAACGACGCGTCAGAGCGGTTCGTCGGCGAGCGCGCGCTCGTGGAAGAGCAGCATCTCGAGCCCACCCGGGCCGCGATTGAACGCGTAGTCGTGGGGCCCCGGCACCTCCACGAGATCGTGCGCGACGTGGCGCGCGCGGAGCTGCTGCGAGAGCGCGCGGGTCGGCGCGCGGAACGGATCGCCCTCGCTCGTCAGCAGCCGGATGCGCTGCTCGCCGTCGGGACGCGCGAGCGCCGCGATCGCCTCCTCGCGCCCGCGGATCGCGGGCTGCAGCGCGCCGACCGAAGCGAACGCCTCGGGATGCCGCAGGCCGACCTCGAGCGCGAGCATGCCGCCGAGCGAGACGCCGTCGATGCCGGTCGAGTCGCGACCACGCGCAGCGCCCGGGAGCTGCTCCCGGATCGACTCCAGCATCGGGCCCGCGACCCAGTCCGACCACTCGCGGATGCGCGCGCTGCCGGGCGGCTCCGACATCAGATCGGGGGTGTACGGGCACGCGACCATCAGCCCGTCGAAGCGATCGCGGGCGAGCCCGGCGTTGACTGCCTCGAGGTGCTCCGGTCGCACCAGCCCACCGTAGTCGCGGATCGCGAGCCGACCGCGCGCGAGCGCCTCGAACGCCGCCGGCAGGCGGTAGTCCACCGACCACCCGAGGAACCCGCGATCGGGGCCTCGCCGTGCCTCGCCCTGCCCGTGCAACGCCACCAGCAGTGACCACCGGCGGCGCAGCGGATGCTCGCGCGATCCCGGCAGGCGCGGGAACATCACCAGCACGCGCTGCGAGCCCCACGGCGAGTCGACCCGCAGGTGGCGGTGATGGACGAGCTCGCTGCGCGACTGCCCCGCGATCGGACAGGTCGTCGCCACGATGCCGAGGAGCGCGAGACCGACCGCGACCGTCACCGGCGACGCGGCCCGACGAGCTGCGTGCGCTGCACGCGAACGCGTCACGTCGGCCTGAACGACGGCCGCTTGGCGGCGTGGAGAGCGGCGCTCGCGTGGTACTCCTGCAGCGAGCGCACCTGCAGAGGCGCCTCGCGTCGCGCCTCGATCGCGCCGACCGCGGCAGCGGCCGCCGCGATCGTCGTGAAGTACGGCATGCCGGAGACCAGCGTCTGGCGGCGCAGCGTGTAGCTGTCGCGGATCGCCTGCGCGCCCTCGGTCGTGTTCACGACCATCGCGACGTCGCCGTTGCGCAGCCGATCCACGATGTGCGGGCGCCCCTCGCGCACCTTGTTCACCAACTCGCTCGGGACGCCGGCGCGGTCGAGCACGAGCTTGGTGCCACCGGTCGCGAGCACCTGGAACCCGAGATCGACGAGGCGCTGCGCGATCTCGCAGGCCGCGGCCTTGTCCTCGTCGCGCACGCTGACGAAGACGCGCCCGCGATCGGGCAGGTTCCCGCTCGCCGAGAGCTGCGCCTTGAGGAACGCCATCGGGAAGCTCTCCGCGAGGCCCATGACCTCTCCGGTCGAGCGCATCTCGGGCCCGAGGATCGTGTCGACGCCCGGGAACTTCGCGAACGGGAAGACCGACTCCTTCACCGCGATGTGCTGCGGCACGATCTCTCGCGTGAATCCGAGCTCGACCAACGTCTTCCCCGCCATCACCTTCGCTGCGATCTTCGCGAGCGGCACGCCGATCGACTTGCTGACGAAGGGGACGGTCCGCGACGCGCGCGGATTCACCTCGAGCACGTAGACCGCGCTGCCGCGCACCGCGAACTGCACGTTCATCAGGCCGATCACGCCGAGCTCGAGCGCGAGCGCGCGCGTGCTCGACCGGATGGCGCCGAGCACCTCGGGCGGCAGCGCGTGCGCGGGCAGCACCATCGACGAGTCGCCGCTGTGCACGCCCGCCTCCTCGATGTGCTGGAGGAGCCCGCCGATCACGACGTTCTTGCCGTCGGCGATGCAGTCGACGTCGACCTCGATCGCGTCCTTCAGGAACTCGTCGAGCAGGATCGTCTGCTTCTCGGCGTCCTCGACCGCCGCGAGGGCGACCGCGAAGTACTGCGCGAGATCGGTGCGCGAGTGGACGACCTCCATCGCGCGCCCGCCGAGCACGTAGCTCGGCCGAACCACGACCGGGAAGCCGATGCGCTCGGCGATCGCGAACGCCTCCCCGACGCCGCGCGCGATGCCGCCCTGCGGCTTGCGGAGGCCGATCTTGTTGAGGAGCTCGTCGAAGCGCTCGCGGTCCTCCGCGCGATCGATCGCGTCGGCCGACGTCCCGATGATCGGCACTCCGGCGCGCGCGAGCGGCACCGCGAGGCGCAGCGGCGTCTGCCCGCCGTACTGCACGATCACGCCCCACGGCTTCTCTTCCTCGACGATCGCGAGCACGTCCTCGAGCGTCAGCGGCTCGAAGTAGAGGCGATCGGAGGTGTCGAAGTCGGTGGAGACCGTCTCGGGGTTGCAGTTGACCATGATGGTCTCGAACCCGAGCTCCTTCAGCGCGAAGGCGGCGTGCACGCAGCAGTAGTCGAACTCGATGCCCTGACCGATCCGGTTCGGGCCGCCGCCGAGGATCATCACCTTCTTGCGATCGGTCGGCGCGCTCTCGGTCTCGCGGCCCCAGGTCGAGTAGAGGTAGGGCGTCTTCGCCACGAACTCGGCGGCGCAGGTGTCGACGCGCGAGTAGATCGGCCGCACGCCGTGGGCGTGGCGGTGGTCGCGCACCACGTTGCGATCGATGCCGCGCAGCCCGGCGATGCGCGCGTCGCTGAAGCCCATCGTCTTGGCGCGCCGGAGCTCCTCGGGATCGATCGGCTCGCCCTGCTTCGCGGCGAGCGCCTGCTCCTCCTCGATCAGCTCGCGCATCTGCACGAGGAACCAAGGATCGATCTTCGTCGCGCGGTGCAGCTCGTCGACCGTCGCGCCGAGCCGCAGCGCGTCGGCGAGGTACCAGGCGCGATCGGCGAGCGGCGTCTCGATGATCTCGAGCAGCGCCTCCTTGAGCTCCTCGCGCGTCGCGGCCGGCATCGTCAGCGGATCGCGCGACGGAGTGGGCATGTACGCGATGCCGACCGACGCCTGCTTCATCCGCCGCACGTCCTCGAGCACGGTGCGGTAGTCGACGCGATCGATCAGCGAGCTCAGCCCGTCGCGGTTGATCTCCAGCGAGCGCGCCGCCTTCTGGAACGCCTCCTTGAAGGTGCGGCCGATCGACATCGCCTCGCCGACCGACTTCATCTGCGTGGTGAGACGCGGATCGGCGCCGCGGAACTTCTCGAACGCGAAGCGCGGCCACTTCACGACCACGTAGTCGATGGTCGGCTCGAAGGCGGCGCTGGTGTTCGTGATCGTGTTGGTGAGCTCGTCGAGCCGGTAGCCGACCGCGAGCTTCGCGGCGATGCGCGCGATCGGATAGCCGGTCGCCTTCGAGGCGAGCGCGCTCGAGCGCGAGACGCGCGGGTTCATCTCGATGACGATCACGCGACCGTCGTCGGGATTGACCGCGAACTGGATGTTCGAGCCGCCGGTCTCGACGCCGATCTCGGTGATCACCGCGCGCGCCGCGTCGCGCAGGCGCTGGTACTCCTTGTCGGTCAGCGTCATCGCGGGCGCGACGGTGATCGAGTCGCCGGTGTGCACGCCCATCGGATCGAAGTTCTCGATCGTGCAGATCACCGCGAAGTTGTCGGCGTTGTCGCGGATGACCTCGAGCTCGAATTCCTTCCAGCCGAGCACGCTCTCCTCGACGAGGCACTCGTGGGTCGGGCTCTGCTGGAACGCCCAGCGGATCGCCTGGTCGAACTCTTCCTTGTTGTAGGCGATGCCGCCGCCCGAGCCGCCCATCGTGAAGCTCGGCCGCAGGATGATCGGGAACCCGACCTCCAGCGCCGCGGCGTCGGCCTCCTCGATGGTGCGCGCGAGCCGCGCCTTGCAGACGCCGAGGCCGATCTTCTCCATCGCGGCCTTGAACAGCTCGCGGTCCTCGGCCTTCTTGATCGCGTCGACGTTCGCGCCGAGCAGCTCGACGCCGTGGCGCTCGAGCGCGCCCGACTTGTGGAGCGCGAGCGCGAGGTTGAGCGCGGTCTGACCTCCGAGCGTCGGCAGGATCGCGTCCGGCTTCTCGCGCGCGATGATCGCCTCGACGACCTCGGGCACCAGCGGCTCGATGTAGGTCCGATCCGCGAACTCGGGATCGGTCATGATCGTGGCCGGGTTCGAGTTGACGAGGACGACCTCGTACCCCTCCTCCTTCAGGGCCTTCGCGCCCTGGGTCCCGGAGTAGTCGAACTCGCTCGCCTGCCCGATCACGATCGGACCGGAGCCGAGCAACATGATCTTCCGGAGGTCGTTCCGACGCGGCATTTCCGGCCGCGGATTACCAGCCGCAGGCCGCCCTAGCAAGGCGGTCCCTCTCAGCGTTCGCCGCGCCTACCGCCTCTCTCGCAAGAGCCTCGCGATCTCGGCGCCTCGCGGCCCGCGGGCCGTGATCGTCGCGCGGCGCCCGTGCTCCTCGTCGCGGCCGGCGAGCTCGATCACGAGCCCATCCGGCGCGATCGCGTCGGCGAAGCGCGCCCCCCACTCGATCAGGCCGATCGAGCGCGACAGCGCCTCGGGCAGTCCGAGGGCGTCGAGCTCGCTCGGATCGCTCAGCCGATAGAGATCGGCGTGCGTCAGCGGCAGCCGCCCGCTCGAGATCTCGTGCACCAACATGAAGGTCGGTGACGTGATCGGCTCGCGCTCGGGCACCCCGAGGCCGCGCGCGATCGCGCGCACCAGGAACGTCTTGCCGGCGCCGAGCGGTCCCTCGAGGAACACGACGTCACCCGGACGGAGCACCGACGCGAGACGGGCGCCGAAGCGCCGCGTCT
>JALYRN010000015.1:7077-22032 GCA_030855295.1 Myxococcota bacterium
GCGTCGAGTGGAGAGCGCGATCTCGCTCACGCGCGGCTCAGGCCACGGAGAGCTGGATCCCGAGCGTCTGGCGGAGCCGGAAGTACTCCTCGCTCACCGAGAACAGGACGATCTCCTTGATCTTGTCCTTGGGCGCGAGGTCGACCGGGCCCGCCGGGCCGAGCGCGGTGATCATGCGCGCGGCGGTCTCCAGATCATTGCTGATCAGGAAGCCGGCGCGGCACGCGGTGATCTCGACGCACTGCAGCCAGCGCTTGACGTCGGTGCGCGCACCGGCGTCGATGAAGCGCTTGCCGAGCGAGCGAAGCGCATCGACCTGCGCCTGCTGCAGCTTGGGCGCGAGCTGCTGCACGGTCGCCTGGATGGCGGGATCGCTCGCGGGCACGAGCCCCGCGATCGCCAGGCCCGCCATCAGCACCGTCTTGAGCTCGGTGTTCGACGGCAGCAGCGTGCGCACGAAGTGCTCGCCGCGGTAGTCGCTGAGGTGACGACCGCAGACGAACATCAGGTCCTGGGGCTGGAAGCCCTGCAGCAGCGTCGAGCCGCAGAGCGACGCGAGCGGATACACCGGCAGGTGCGTGAGGCCGCCCGCGACGTCCTGCCGCAGGAAGAGCCGCGGCGTCGGGATGCCGAGCACCTGCGCGACGAAGCCGTAGGTGCGCGCGAGCGTGACGGTGCTGCTCGCGGGATCGACGAGGTACTTCGGCGCGAGGCCGGCGTCCTTGTCGGGCTTGCCCTTGATGCCGAGCACTGCGGCCGAGAGCACCTCGAAGATCTTCGAGGTGACCAGGTCCTGCTCGGGGTGCGCGAGGTCCTTGAGCCAGCGCTCGTTGTCGAGGCGCGAGCTCGGACGGATCGGTCCCTTCTGCCGGTACTGCTCGAAGAACTGCGCCTGCTCGGCGTCCGCCTTCTTCAGGAAGCTCAGCGTCGCCGCGAGGCACCACGCCTTGTCGTACTGGCGCGCGTCGAAGTAGAGCTTGTAGAGCGCCTGGTAGCTGTCCACGCGATACGGGTCTTCGCGCAGGAGCCACTGGTGCTCGTTGATCGCGTCGTCGGTGCGGCCCGGGATCACCGTGTAGAGCTCCGCGAGGATCTGGTGCTCCGTCGCGTTCTCCGGCTTGAGCGACGCCGCGACCTTGAAGGCCTCGACCGCGTTCTCCGGCGACTTGATGCGATCGCGATAGATCACGCCGAGCGCGTGCCACAGGTTGAACTCGAGGTCCGCGTCGCCCTTGCCGGTGACCCGGTGGAGCATCTTGCGGTACGCGCGCTCGAGCTGCTTCCAGTCCTTCTTGGAGTTGAGGATCTTGTTGATCGCCTCGAACGCCTTGAGCTGCGAGTGGTCGTGGTCGAGCGACTTGTTGAACTGCTCGACCGCGCGATCCGCGTCCTTGACCTCGTCACGGATGATGACGGCGATCGTGTACGCGTACTTCGACTTCGCGAGCGCGCGCTCGTCGAGATCGCTGATGCGCTGGATGATCTCGATCGCCTGATCCCACTGCTTGGTGCTCTGGTAGAGCATCAGCAGCTTGTGCAGGAGCTTGTGGTCCTTCGGCTCGAGCGCGGAGGCCTCGGAGTAGCTCTCGAGCGCCTTCTGCGGGTTGCGGAGCTTCTCGTTCCAGAGGTCGCCGATCTCGTCGAGCATGCGGAAGCGCTCGGCGCCCTCCGCGAGCTCGAGGACCTTCTTCTTGAAGTGGATGACCTGTTCCCAGTCATCCGCGGCCTGGTAGAGGCCGACGACGGCCTCGAGCGTCGGACGGTGCTGCGCGTCCTCCTCGAGCGCCTTGTCGAACATGTTGAGCGCCTTGCGGCGGTCGCCCTGCTCGCGCTTGATCACACCGAGTCGATAGAAGACGTCGGTGATCTCGTCCTTGCCCAGCGCGTCGCGATGGTGGACGAGGAGCATCTGGTAGTACTTGAACGCCGAGTCCCAGTTCGTCGCCTGGTAGTAGGCGCTCGAGAGGGCGAGCAGCGTGGGCAGGTGCTGCTGGTCGAGCTGCGACGCCTTGGTCAGCGCCTTGATCGCCGCCTCGGTGTCGCCGGTCTTCAGCGCCGCGTCGCCGAGCATGAACGAGAGCCGATGCTGCTCGTCCGGCTCACGCTTGCCGCCGCGCTTCACGAGCGAGTCGAGCAGCGGCACCGCGTCGGCCCAGCGCGCGTTCTTGCAGTACTCCTCGGCGAGCGGGAGCGCGGCGTCCTCGTTGTCCGCGTCCTGCTTGAGCGCCGCTTCCCACACCGCGATCGCGCGATCGTGCTCCTCGAGGCGCTCCTCGTAGAGACGGCCGAGATCGACCAGGAGCTTCGCGACGATGCGCGGCTGCTGCTGGTACTGCGACTCCTGCTCGAGCACCTTCGCCGCGGCGAGCCAGTCGCCACCGTCGAGGTGGATCTTCCGCATCGCCTCGAGCGATGCGAGGTGCCCCGGCTCGACGTCGAGCGCGCGCTGGTACTGATCGACCGCCGCCGCGCGATCGCCGAGGTCCGCGTCGAGCAGCTTGCCCATGCGGAACCGCAGCTCGACGACCTGCTGAGGATCCGTGAGCAGCCGCGCGAGCTGCTGCATCGTGTCGAACGCCTGGCCGTGATCGCCGCGCCGCTCGTAGAGCTTCGAGAGCGACTCGAGCGCCCGCGCGTTGTCGGCGTTGATCGACAGGATGTTCAGGTACGAGTCGACCGCGCGATCCACGTCGCTCAGCTCGTTCGCGAACACGTCGCCGATCGCCGCGTAGATCTCCTGCTTCTCGGTGCGGTCCGGGGTCGCGCCGACGTGACGCTCGTACGTCTCGATCAGGCGATCCCAGCGCTGCAGGTTCCGGTACAGCCGCTCGAGGCTCCGCAGCGCCTGATCGTTCGAGGGGTCGATCTCGATGACCTGCTCGAGGCGCTCGGCAGCCTTCTCCGGCTTGACGAACTCCTCCTCCCACATCGAGGCGACGCGGAGCAGGACCGTGATGCGCTCCTTCTCGGTCTTGAGGACGTCGTACTGACGCTCGAGCACCTGCAGGAGGTCCTGCCAGCGCTCCTTGCGCGAGTAGAGCCGCTCGAGGCCCTTCAGCGCGCGGAGGTTGTGGCCGTCGGTCTCGAGCACCTGGCGGTAGCTCTCGATCGCCTCGTCGATGTTGCCGAGCCGATCCTCGAAGGTCTCGGCGATCTGCAGCTTCGCCTCGACGAGCGCCTCGGGATCGGTGAGCGCCTTGGCCTTGCGCTGCTGGACATCCAGCAGCTCGTCCCACTCGCTGCTCGCGCGATAGACCTTCTCGAGCGCCTCGAGGCCCGGCACGTGCTCCGGATCCGACTCGACGGCCTGCAGGTAGTACGCGCGCGCCTGGTCGGGGATGTTGAGATGGGTCTCGCAGAGCTCGCCCATCTGCACGTACGTATCGGCCTTGATCGTCGGATCGCTGGTGAGCCCGACGATCGCGCCGAGCGTCTGCGCGAGCCGCTGCCACTGCTGCGTGCTGCGGTACAGCTCGCCGAGCTGCTGCTGCGCCGGCACGTTGTTCGGATCGAGCTGCTGGATCTGCTCGTAGTACGGGATCGCGTACTCGGGATGACCGAGCTCGAGCGAGTACCACTTCGCGCAGCGCAGGCAGATCGCGATCTTCACCTCGGGCTCGGTCGCCTGCTGCAGCGCCGCGTTCGCGGCGTTGAGCAGGTCGTTCCACTTCCGGGTGGCCGCCGCGACGCGCTCGATCTCGTCGGCGGTCTTCCGGTCGGTGTAGTCGTCCTCCCAGGCGAGGAGCAGCGTGTCGAACGCCTGCGCCTTGTCGTCGAGCTTCGACTCCTGGACGTCGGCGATGCGGCGCAGGAGGTCGACGCGCTCCGCCGTGCTCTCGGCGGTCTCGGTGCGCGTGATGAACATCTCGACCAGCGGCTCCCAGCGACCGGCGTCGCGGTGGAGCTCGTCGAGACGCTGGAAGGCGTACTCGTGGCGCGGGTCGAGCGCGACGATGCGCTCGTACGCGCTCGTTCCGCGATCCGCGTCCTCCTGCTTCTCCGCCCAGGTGGCCGCGATCGCGAGCAGCACGGTGATCTTCTGCTCGACGCCCTCGGGGCTATCGACGTCGATCGCGTCCGCACGACGCTCCATGACCTGGATCTTGTCGACCCACTGCGACTCGCTCGCGTGGATCCCCTCGAGGGCATCCATCGCCGCGAAGTTGCGCGGGTTCACGTCGAGCGCCTTGTTGTAGGCGTCGACCGCGTCCATCGGCTGCTGCAGGGTGCGCTCGTAGAGCTCGCCGAGCTGCATGTAGACGGTCTCGAGCGTGTCGTCGTCGAGCGTCGCAGCCCCGACGTCGATCACGCGATGCAGCGTGTCGACGAGCTCCTGCGTGTGCCCGCCCGCGCGGTGGATCTCCGCCATCGCGAAGAGCGCGGTCGTGTTCGTCGGGTCGATGTCGAGGACGCGCTGCCAGTTGTCGACGGCGTTCCGCTCGTTGCGGAGCTTCGCGTACCAGACGCGCCCGAGATCACCGAAGATCTGCACGCGCGACTCGTCGTCCAGGGCGATCGCCGACTCGCGATCGAGGATGTCGACGAGCTCGGTCCAGCGCTCGCCCTTGCCGTAGAGATCGCCGAGCGCGTTGAGCGCCTCGCCGTCCTCGCCGCGCAGCTCGAGCACTTCCTTCCAGAGCTGGATCGCCCGCGCGTCGTCCTGGAGATGGTCCTCCGCGACGCGCGCCTGCTTCGCGAGCACGTCGGCGCGCCCGGTGTCGCCCAGCGCGACCTTCAGCTCGCGCTCGAACGCGGCGAACAAGCTCGGCCAGTCCTGCTTCTCGACGTAGATGTTCGAGAGCGCGTTGATCGAGGCCTCGTGCTCCGCGTCGATCGTGTCGAGGATGTGCGTGTAGAGCGCGACCGCCTCGTCGATGCGGCCGAGATCGTTCTCCAGCACCTGCGCGCGCCGGAACTGGAGATCGACGAGGTCGCGCGGATCCTGGGTCGACGCCGCGCGGCGAGCGAGGATCTCCTGCAGCGCTTCGCTCGCGCCGTGCTCCGTGTAGATGCGATCGAGCGCCTCGAGCGACTCCGCGTCCTTCGGATCCGCGCCGAGCACGAACAGGTACGCGTCGACCGCGCGCTGCACGTCCCCGATGTCGTTCTCGTAGACTCGCGCCAGGCGCTTGCCGACCGGGACGCGCACCTCGGGCGTGACGCGCTGCTCGACCACGTCCGCGAGCGAGCTCGCGAGCTGCTCGAAGTTGCCGAGCGAGCCGGCGAGTCGCTCGGTCTCGACCGTCGACTGCTCGTTCAGCGGATCCTCGAGCAGCACGCGCTGGTGCCACTCGAACGCGATCTGGGGCTCGCCGGCGCGCTCCTCGGCGATCTCGGCGACCCGATGCATCATCGCGATGCGCTCTTCAGCCTCGCCCTGGTGCTCGAGCAGGGCCTCCTGGACGCCGATCAGGCGATCCCAGGCCTCCTGCATGCGGTAGAGCGGCTCGAGGATCTCGCCGACGACCAGCGGCTGCACGCCGTCCGCGAAGAGCTGCTCGAGCGCCGCCAGCGCGGGCGCGTGCTCCGGCGCCGCCGCGAGGATCTCCTTGTACTGCTCGATGCCTCGATCGACCTGACCGAGGTGGAGCTGGAAGACCTCGCCGAGCCGGAACTGGAAGTCCAGCATCGCCTCGGGGCTCGTCGCGAGCTGGATCTCCTTCGTGAGCACGCTCGCGAGATCGCCCCAGCGACCGGTCGCCTCGTAGAGCCGATCGAGCGCCTCGATCGCCTGCTGGTGCCCCTCGTCCGCCGCCGTGACGATGCCGTAGCGCACGATCGCCGCGTCGACGTCGCCGAGCTGGACCTCGTAGAGCTGCGCGACGCGCAGCGCGAGCTCGATCCGGCGATCCGGATCCTCCTCGAGCTTCTCGATCTCGGCGTCGTAGAGCTTCGTGACCTCGCCGAAGGCATCGAGATCCGCCGCGAGGCGCTCGAGGTTCCCGAGCGTGTCCTCGTCCGCGTTGTCGTGCGGCAGCGCGCGCGCGTACGCATCGAACGCCGCGCGCTGGCTCTCCAGCTGGATCTCCTGCAGCTGCGCGATGCGGTGGAGGGTCTCGACCTTCAGCCGCCCGTCGTCACTGTGCGCGCACTGCACCTCGAGCGCCGCGACGAGCCGCGCCCACTCGCCGAACTGCTGGTAGACGGGCTCGAGCACGAGCGCCGCCGCGACCGGCATCTTGTTCCCGGCGATCATCGCCTCGAGCGCGTCGAGCGTCGGCTGGTGGTCCGGCGCGACGGCGAGGATCTCCTGGTAGCCCTCGACCGCGCGCGGCGCGTCGTCGAGCTTGTGATCGTAGAGATCGGCGATCCGGAAGCGATACGAGATCACCTCGTTGGGATCGCTCGCGAGGTCGGCCTCGCGCTCGAGGATCGAGCGGAGCTCCTGCCAGTTGCCCGCCGCCTGGTAGAGCGAGTCGAGACGCCCGATCGCCATCAGGTCGTCGGGATCGATCTCGAGGATCCGCTGGTAGCTGTCGATCGCCTTGATGCCGTCCGAGAGCTCGCGCTCGTAGACCGCGCCGACCTCGAGGTAGAGGCGCTTCTTCTCGTCGGGATCGACGACGACGTCGGCCTTCTTCGTATAGATCTCGAGCAGCTCGGCCCACTTCTCGAGCCGGAGATAGAGCTCGATCAGCTTGTCGAGCGCCTGCAGCTCCTCGCCGTCGACCTCGAGGATCCGGAGGTAGACCGAGATCGCGTCGGTCGGGCGTTCCAGCAGCTCTTCGTGGATCGCCGCCGCGCGGAAGAGGTGCTCCTTCTGCTCCTCCGGGACGTCGAGCATCGCGGCCTTCACCAGCAGGATCTGCGCGAGCGGCTCGTACCGCTCCGTCTGCTGGTAGAGGCGCTCGAGCGAGCTCGCCGCGCCGAGCTGACGCTCGCCCGGGCCCGGCCGCATCGCATCGACGCCGCCGTCGGCGGCGAGCGCATCGAGCCCGAGCACGCGCTGGTGATGCGCGATCGCGGTCTCGGCGTCGCCGAGGTGATCCTCACGGATCTGTGCCGCCTTCGTGAGCAGGTGCGCCGCGAGCGGGATCTCGTCGTCGCTCGGACGGCCGCTCTCGCTGCCATCGTAGAAGCGCGCGACGCGCGCCTCGTACACCGCCGCGAGCGCCTCGTGCTCGCCGCTCATCCCGGCGATGCGCTCGAGCTGCTCCTGCGTCGTGGCGTTGCCCGGATCCTCGTCGAGCGCGCGCGCGAAGCTCTCGAACGCCTTCGCCGTGTCGTCCAGCGCGATCTCGTACAGCTCCGCGATGCGGTGCAGCAGCTCCACGCGGCGCTCGGGCGCGCTCGCGTGCGTCGCCTGGATCTCGTGGATGCCGATCAGCTTCGCGAACTCGTTCGAGTCGCGATAGAGCGGCTCGAGGATCTCGGTGATCACCGGCTGGTGCGCAGAGGCCACCAGCAGGCGCTCGAGCGCGCCGAGCGCGTCGGCGTTGCTCGGATCCCGCTCGAGCACATCGCGGTAGATCTCGATCGCCGCCTCGACCGCGCCCATGCGCGTCTCGCGCAGCGCGGCGAGCCGCAGCATCAGCTGCGTCTGCTCGTCGGGATCATCCGCGATCGTCAGCTGCCGACCGATGTTGTCGGCGAGATCGCTCCAGAGCTCCTGCTTCTCGAACAGGCGATCGAGCGAGGACAGCGCGGTGCGGCTCGTCGGATCGAGCTCGAGCACTTCCTTGTAGATCGAGATCGCGTTGGTCGGCTCGCCGAGCATCTGCTCGTGGATGTCCGCGACCTGCGCGAGGAGCTGCTCCTGGGCCTCGAGCTCACCCGCGAGCTCCGCCTTCCGGCGCAGCACGCCGACGAGGTCGCGATAGCGCGTCGGCTCGCGCATCGCGGTGCGCCGGTACAGCTCGTCGAGCGCGTCGAGCACCTCGCTGTCGCCCGGCTCCTGATCGAGCACCTTGCCGAACGCCGCGACCGCCGCGTCGACGTTCGCGAGCTGCGCGTCGTGCATGCGCGCCGCGCGGATCCAGAGGCGCCGCGAGAGCGCAGGGTCGTCGACCTGCCCCGCGAGCTCCTCGACGACCTTCACGAGATCGCCGAAGCGGTCGTGCTCCATCGAGAGCGCCTCGAGGCGCTCCAGCGTCTCCTCGTGGCTCGGCACGGCGCGCAGCGCGCGGCTGAACGCGTCGAACGCCTGCTTCGCGTCCTCGAGCTGGATCGCCGCGACCTCGCCGATCTTCGTCAGCAGCTCGAGCTTGTGCTCCGCGTCGTCGGCGCCGACGACCAGCACCTCGAGCGCGCGGATGAGCGACACGTAGTCGCCGCGGCTCTCGTAGATCGGCTCCAGGATCTGGGCCGCCTGCACGCCGAGCGCGCGATCGGGCAGCATCGCCTCGAGCGCGACGCGAGCGCCGTCGTGCTCCGGCATCAGCGTGACGACCTCACGCAGCAGCTCGAGCGAGCGCTGCTTGCCATCGCCGTCGGCCGCCGCGGTCTCGTGCTGCTCCAGCACGCGGGCGAGCCTGAACTTCAGCGCCGCGAGCTCCTCGTCGCTCGGCGGACCGAGATCGATCCGGCGATCCAGGGTCGCCGCGAGATCGCGCCAGCGCTCGCGCTTCTCGAAGAGCACGTCGAGCGCGCGATACGCCTCCTGCTCCTCGTCGCCCCACTCCGCGAGGATCGACTGGTAGGCGTCGATCGCCTTGTCGGGATCGGCGATCTCCGACTCGAGCAGCGACGCACGCCCGTACGCCATCCGGCGCCGCGCGTCGGGATCCGACTCGAGCTCCATCCGGCGGTCGTAGACGTCGAGCAGGTCCTGGTTGCGCCCGGTCTGCCGATACAGCCGCTCGAGCGCCTCGATCGCGCCCATGTGATCGGCGCGCGCGTCGTACACCGCGCGGTACTGCGTGATCGATTCGTCGGTGCGTCCGACCTGATCGAGCACCGCGCCGAGGCTCAGCCGCAGCTCGACCTGCTCGTCTTCGTCGACGGTCGCATCGATCGCCTTCACGTAGCCGGCGATCACCTGCTCCCAGCCTTCGACGGCCGGCGCGAGGCGCGAGACGTCCTCGCGCAGGACCTCGCGCATCGGATCGATCCCGAACGCCTCGAGGAATCGCTCGAACGCGTCCTGCGGCTTGCGAAGCTTCTCCTCGTACAGAACGCCGACCTCGCGGAGCAGCACGATGCGCTCCTCGGGGTCGCTCGCATCCGGATGCGCGGCGCCGTGCGCGAGGCGGACCTCGATCACGCCCGCGAGCTTCTTCGCGTCGCCCGCCTGCTCGTAGATCGGCGCGAGCGCGACCGCCGCGTCATGGTTCGTCGCGTCGAGGTCGAGGATCTTCTCGTACGCACGCGCCGCGCGATCCGCCTTGTCCTGCGACATCCACAGGCGTGCGACGCGGAACATCAGATCGATCTGCTCTTCGGCGGGCGTGTCCTTGTTGCCCGCCTCGCGCTCGAGCGTCCGGATCAGCTCGTCGACCTTGTCGTTCGCCGAGTAGAACGCCTCGAGATCGTCCCACGCCTTGATGGCGACGTAGCGGCGCTTGAGCTGCTCCTGCGCGCGACGATCGTCGGGATCGATCGCGAGCAGGCGCTGGAACGCGCCGACCGCACCGCGATCGTCGTTCAGCTTGTCCGCGTAGATCATGCCGAGCTTCGTGAGCAGCTGCTTCTGCTCGTCGCCGCTGACGTGGCCGGACTGCTTCTCGAGCACGTCGGCGAGCGGCTGCCACTCGCGCGCGCGCTCGTACAGGCCGGCGAGCGCGCCGAGCGCGTCGGGGTTCTCGCCGTCGTAGCTCAGGACCTTGCGCCACAGATCGATGCAGATGTCCGGCTTGCGCAGGCGCTCGGTCGCGAGCTGCGCCATCTCGAGATAGCGCAGCCCGCGGTCGGCGGGATCGAGGAGATCCGCCTCGCGCTCCATCGCGCGGACGAGCTTCTCCCAGTCACGCCGCTTCTCGTACATCTCCTTGAGCGACGTGATCGCGGCGATGTCCTGCGGGTCGAGCTCCATCACCTGCTCGAAGCACTTGATCGCTTCGGCCTGGTTGGAGCTCTTCTCGAGGTACATCTGACCGGCCTGGCTGAGCAGGCCGATCTTCTCGCTCGTCTCGACGACGATCTCTGCCTTCGCGAGGATGTTCTTGATCACGTCGGACCAGCGCTTCTGGCCCTCGAACTTCGTGATCGCTTCGTCGAGCTCCGCCAGCTTGGCAAGCTCGGTTTCCGTCAGATCTCGCGTCAACTGATTCCCCGCGTCCACCGCAACCTCCAGAGACCGACCCGAGCCTGCCGCTCAACCCGCATCACGCGCCCACGACACGACACACACGACACCGCGACTCGTCGCGGCATCGCGGACGTCAGGGTCCCTCGAGCTGTCCGAGCCGATCCTGCGCGGCCTTCATGTAGTGCGCCGGCGCCTCGCGACCGGCGAGATCGATGTACCGCTTGAGGTAGCGACGAGCCTCCTCGCGGTTGTTCTGCAGGCCGTACGTCCAGCCGAGCGAGAACAGCGCCTCTCGCATCGACGGCTCGATCTGCAGCGCCGCGCGGAACTGCTCGACGGCACCGTCGTAGTTGCGCTGCTGCTGGTAGACGGTGCCGAGCAGGTGATGCAGCTCGGCCTCGTCCTCGGTCCCCGGGATCACGACCTGGAGGCCGGCCTGCAGGACCTGCACGGCTTCGCCCTGGTACCCGAGATCCGCGTAGAGACGACCGAGCGCGCGATACGCCTCGATGAAGCGCGCGCCCTCGCGCACCGCTTGGTCGTAGCGCTGCAGCGCGGTCTGCGCGTCGTCCTGTCGCTCGGCGATCTGACCGAGCTTGTAGTAGGCCTTGAAGAGGTGCTCATCGAGCTCGATCGCTTGCTCGAACGCCTCGCGCGCCGGATCCCACTGCTCGAGCTCCATCAACACCGTGCCGAGCTTCTCGTGATAGCCCGCCGCATCGGGGCGGATGTCGATCGCGCGACGGAGATCATCTGCAGCCGCATCGAAGCGCTGCATCTCCATGTGCACGATCGCCAGATTCCAGTACGCCTGATCGTTCGTCGGATCGATCGCCGCAGCGCTCTGTAGTTTCTCGACTGCAGCCAGATACTGCTTCTGGGCAGCGAGCACGACACCCTCGTTCATCCGCGTCAGTGACTCCACGCGAGCGCGTGAGCACTGTCCACCGACCAACGAAACCATGACGAACGCCCCGAGGGCGACCGCACGAAGCCGTCTCATCGACACTCATTCCTCCCGGGAACGGAGAGGGCCCGATACTACGTGAGCGTAGCGTCGCGTCTCAAGAGCAAAGGCAAGTCGAGACGCCGCCGACATCACCGCGACGCGCCCCCCAAAAGCAAAGTGGGGCAGGTCCTCTCGGACCCACCCCACTCCCTACCCTTGGGTATCCGCCCTGGGCCGCCCAGCAGCCCGGTGCGCTCAGCCCGACGAATCGAGCACGAACGGGTAGTTGACGCCGACCACGCCACCACCATCGGGCGCCGGGAACGTCCAGCGACGAACCGCCTGCACGATGCAGCCCTCGACCCGCGCGTTGTTCAGCGTCGTGCTCGACGTGGTCGCCGTCTGCACCGCGCCGGTCGCCGAGATGATGAAGCTGATCGTGACGCGACCCGCGAGATCGGGACGCTGACCGAGCTCCTGCTCGTAGCAGAACCGAACCTCGTTGATGTGCCGGCGGATGACGCGGCGGATGACCTCGCGCGACAGCGAGCCGCGGACGTCGGCCTCACCCGTGCGGATGCGCGGAACGGTCGAGCGACGACCGCTGAAGCCGCCGGCGCCGCTGCCGTAGCCCGAGCCCGAGCCGGTGCCCGCGCCATGACCGATCGTGCCGAGGTTGCCGAGACCGATCGTGCCCTCGCCGGTGCCACCGCCGCCGCGGCCGGTGCCGCGCAGACCGAGGCCGCCGAAGCCGAAGTTCGATCCGATCTGATCACCCATCAGCGCGCCGAGCGCGCTCATCGGATCCGCGCCGAGCGCCGTGTCCGCGCCGAACGGAGACGTCGGCGAGTTCCACGATCCCGTCATCGCCTGCAGGACGCCGATCGCGCCGGCCGTCGCCGCCTGCTCACGGGCTTCCTCCCGCGCCATGTGCGGGTCCGGGTTGTCCTCGGGGCCCTCGATGCCGTAGCGGTTCTTCGTGGGCTCGGAGCTCTCCTCGCCCATCGCGCCCTCGTCACCGGCGTGACGCTTGCCGGTGCCGCCCTCGGAGTCGTCCTGCTCCTGCTCCTGCTCGAGCCACTCGGGCGTCTCTTCTTCCTGCGTCTCCGGCGGCTCCATCAGGTACTGCACCAGGCGCGAGTCCGCGCTGAGCAGATCGAGAGAGAGCGACGCCGGACGCGGCGGGAGGAAGTAGAACATCAGCAGGAACGCGGCGTGGACCGCGAGCGAGACGCCGGTCCAGGTGTGATAGCCCCAGTTGACGCTGGGACCGCCACCGACGCCGACCTTCTTCCCCGCGGAGGTCGGCTTGACCATCCACGTGAAGCCCTGGTGCCTGACGCTCGCGAGCGCGCCCTGCGGCAGCACGTACTGCATCGCGCCCGCCATCTCGGAGCACGGCTGCAGCTTGCCCTGCGCCTTCAGGTCGTCCCACGTCATCGACATCTCGCCGACCGTGACCGCACCATCCGCGCCCTGCGGCACGACGACCGCCGTGTTGCCCCCCACCTCGACGACCAGCGGCATGCGCTCGCTGCCGAGCACCTCGCTGCCGACGAGGTAGTCGGGCGACGACGTCGCCGAGCGCTCACCGATGTAGAAGCTGCGCGGCGGCGAGAGGTGCGCGACGTGGAGGATGCTGAGATCGCCCCACATCAGGGTGACCTCCACCGCGGTCGCGGCGCTCTCGACGTCGGCCGGGTTCACCGGCGGTCCGCTCGCCGCGATCCCGTAGCGGAACGCGTCGGGATCTTCGTCGTCGCCGTGGCCGTGACCGCCGCCGTGTCCGCCGTGCGGCGCAGGCGTCGCGCTGGCGACCGACGCGGGTGCCGCGAACGGATTCGGCAGCGCACCACCAGCGGCGAACGGGTTCGCGACCGGCGCCGCCGCGAACGGGCTCGGCACCGGAGGAGCGACCGGCTCGGGCGCGGCGCTCGTCGCTGCCGCTGCGACCTCACCGCGCGACGCCATCATCGTGATGTCGTCGTCGGCGCTCACACCGGCCGCGCCGATCTCGACCACCACGCGCGTGCTGCCGAGGACGACTTCGTCGCCGTTCTGCAGCTTGCACTTGTTGACCTTCTTGCCGTTGACGATCGTGCCCGCGGCCGAACCGAGATCGATGATGTAGATCTCGTCGGGCCCCGTGACCTCGATCACCGCGTGCATCCGAGAGACGTTCTCGTCCTCGATGCGCAGGTGGCTCGAAGGCAGCTTGCCGACCTTGATGATGTCCTGGGTCAGCGTCTCCTTCCGGACCAGCTCTTCCCCGTGGAAGATCTGGAAGGACATCGAGACCTTTCCGTTCGCCTGACTCACTGCCGTCTCCTGGTGCGCACAGCCGCCTCCTCGTGGGCAGAGCGTGTGTCGGGAAGCTTCTCCTTCCCGGTCACCACGCTCGCCGCCTTCACTGACACCGGCACCCGCTGGCGGTTCCAACGGTCGTGCGAATCATCTCGTCGTAGAAAAGGAATCGATCAGAGATTCTCGACCGACTTGAGCATCTCCGGGATGAAGTGCTCGCGGACGCGAATCAGCGACGCGCGGCGACCGCGGCGGCGCACGTTGAGGAGCTCTCCGTCAGGGCGAACGAGATCGCCTTGGACGAGATCGTCCTCGAAGTCGTAGGTCGTCGCTTCACCGTCCTGCGCGCTGGCGCTACCGGTGAGGACGAGCCCGAAGGCCGTGAGGGCCAGCCCGAGCGACAGCGAGATCAGTAGATTGCGCATGGCCTTTTTCCTCCGGGGCGCCGCTCGAGCGAGGCCGCGACACCGCGCGAGACTCTAACGAAGGGCCGCAGAGACGGTCAACAGCCTTCGACGCTCGGCGGGGCCGACGTTTGGCTCGGTTCCGCACGATGGTCGACGGAAACGAAAACGGCCGGCCCTGCGAAGGACCGACCGCAATCGTGGCTACGCGAGGGTCGCGCGCCTCGTCACTCCGGAGCGGCCTCCGGAGCGGCCGGCGGCGGCTCGGCAGCCTGCTGCTGTGCGGCCTGCGCCTCGATCTCTGCCTGCATCTGGAGCGCCTGCCGCTGGATCTCGGCGAGCTCGGCCTGCAGGCGGAGGTTGCACTCGATCTGCTCGATGCGTCCCGACTGGCACGCTCGGCGCCGGCCGTAGCCACGCGTCGCGGCACGTCGCGCGCGCGCGCTCCGCCGCCCACGCGACGCTCCGGCCTGCTGCTGCTCGTGCTCGCAGGGACCGCACTCCCGGTTCACGCCCGTCACGATCTCCGTGAACTCGGGGCGGCTGCCCGCGCGCTGCGCGAAGTCGCGATAGTACTGCTGCGCGCGTCGCAGCTCGGGCTCGGTGCCGCCCATGTAGTCGTTGTAGAGCAGGCCGAGGTTGAAGTACGCCTCGGGCCGCGCGCCGTCGATCTGGATCGCGCGCTCGTACGCCGCCTGCGCCTGCTCGACCTGGTTCAGGCCTCGCAGCGCGGCGCCGAGACCGAGCCACGCGTCGTAGCTGTTCGCCGTGAGCTCGGTCGCGCGGCGGAACGCGCGCTCCGCATCCTGATAGCCGCGGAACGAGAGCGTCAGCTCGCCGAAGTTCATGTAGGCCTCGAAGAGGTTCGGATCGAGGTTGAACGCTCGCTCGAACTTCGCGAGGGCCGCGATGATGTTGCCCTGCTGGACGTTGATCAGGCCCCAGGTGTTGTAGATCGGGGCGTACGCGCCATCGATCAGCTGCGCCTGACGGCAGACGACCTCGGCGAGATCGAGCATCTGACCAGCCGCCGCGCGACGTGCCGCCGCGCGACGCGCCGCGGCCGCGCTCTCGTCTTCGGGCGCGGCCTCGCGCTCCGCGCCTCCCACCTG
>JALYRN010001287.1 GCA_030855295.1 Myxococcota bacterium
CCGCGCCTGCCCGACGACGCCGCCGACGCGATCGCGGCCTGGGCGAGCTGCGGCTCGGTCGACGTGCCGGAGGGCGTCGGCCTGCGCGCGAGCGCGCCGGTGTTCCTGTCGCCCGACGAGGCGCCGGCGGGGATGGCGACGATCGATCTCACGGCGAGCGAGCACCCGGTCGGCCCCGAGGTGCGCGACCACTACCGCTGCTTCACGTTCGAGCCCGCGCTCGAGTCCGATCGGTTCATCCGCCGCTTCGAGATGATCTACGACGAGACCCGCGTGCTGCATCACCTCGTGCTGCTGCGCGACGCCGAGCACCGCGCGCCCGACGGCGAGTTCGACTGCATCGACGGCACCGGCATGCCGAGCGGCAGCGAGTACCTCTACGCGTGGGCGCCGGGCACCGGCGCGTTCCAGTTCCCCGAGGGCGGCCTGCGCGTCTCGCCGGGCGACCGCTTCCTGGTGCAGATCCACTACAACAACGGGGCGTCGATCCCCGACGTGCGCGACAGCTCCGGCGTGCGCCTCTACGTCGACGCGCCGAGCGGCCCCGAGTACGGCATGGTCGCAATCGGACCGCTCGACTTCGCGATCGCCGCGCGCGAGACGAGCACCGTCACGAGCCGCTGCACGTTCGCGAGCGAGACCCGCGTGCTCGCGGGCATGCCGCACATGCACCAGATCGGCTCGAGCTTCGAGCAGCAGGTCGCGCGCGAAGGAGCCTCGACCGAGCAGCTGATCCGCCTCGACGGCTGGTCGTTCGAGACCCAGCTCTTCTACGACCTCGCCCTCACGCTCCAGCCCGGCGACGCGCTCCTCACCAGCTGCACGTTCGCGAACACGACGAGCGACGTCGTGACGTCGGGCGCGCGCACGAGCGACGAGATGTGCTTCGACTTCATGTACGTCACGCCGCCGCCCGCGGGCCGCTACTGCGACGAGGGCGACGCGACCATGCCGACCGACGTGCGCTACGTGCCGAGCGCGTGCCTGCCCGCCGCCGCTCCGACCGACGTCGCGCTGGTGCGCGGCGCATGGGTCGCGCAGCCCGAGCCGCCCGCGCTCGCGATCGGCGCGGTGGCGGATGCGCGCTGGGAGCTCGAGGCCGTGACGTACTACGTGTCGACCGCCGCCACGCCGATCGGTGACATCGATCTCGAGCGCACGTACGTGCTCGGGCGCGGTCAGGTGATCACGGAGGGCGGACGGCTGGTGATGGACGTCGACTCGCACACGTTCGTGCAGAGCGCGGAGGGACCGACCTTCGGCGGCCCGAACAGCATCGCGTTCGGTGGCGCGTTCGATCCGAGCGCGACTCCGGCGACGCTCGCGCTCGACTGTCCCGGCACCAGCGAGCTCGAGATCGAATGGGGCATCGAGGGCGAGCTGCTCACCGTGGGCTTCGTCAGCGACAGCGTGCCCGGCGCGACGCTCTGGCCGCGCTATACGTTCCGCCGCGTCCGCTGATCGCTCGCCGCGATTTCGCTCACATCTCGGGCGGCGGCTCGCTCTCTCCGATGCGCCTCGTCCTCGGCTCCGGCGGCAGCAGGACCGGCGTCGGGGCGTAGATGCGCACGGCGATCACGCCGCCCGCGACCTCGTCGGCTGCCGCCCACGTACCGATCGCGTCGAGCAGCTCTCGACACGAAGCCCTCGCGCGGAGCAGCGACTTCAGCGCTCTCGTCTGCAGCGCCGCGCGCAGCGGATCGCTGACGACGAGCAGCAGGTCGTCGCTGCGGAGCTCGTGAAGCTCGACGTCCGGCTCGAGCGCCGCCGGCGCGAGCCCGCTCGAGGCCGCGAGCGGCTCGTCGTCGTCGCTCACGCCGAGCGCCCGCAGCACGGACTGCGGCTCGGTCAGCAGCGCGAGCTCGTCGCCCCGCGCGCGATAGCAGCGCGCGGTGCCGAGGTGCGCGACCGTGATGTCTGCCCGATCGGCTGTGTCGGCGGTCAGCAGCGCGGCGACCACGCTGGTGGCGGTCGCGTGCAGCGGCGAGCCCGCGTGCGCAGCCTCCGCGTCGTGCAGCGC
>JALYRN010000358.1 GCA_030855295.1 Myxococcota bacterium
CCGCGGGGCCGGGGGCGGGCAGCAGGTCGCGGCGCAGGTGTCCGGCAGCGGGCCGAGCACCGACAGCGAGCGCTTCGCTTCCCCGAGCGGAGGCGCGCCGATCGTCCGCTCCTCGATCAGCTCGCGCAGCCCGCGCACGAAGCGCGGGTGCGTGCCGACCGTGCCGGCGCGCACCAGCGTCAGCCCGAGCTCGCCCGCCTTCGCCTTCGCCTCGTGGTCGAGGTCCCAGATCACCTCGACGTGATCCGACGTGAACCCGATCGGCACCAGCACGATCGGGCGGGCTCGATCCTCGCGCGCGTAGCGCTCGAGCGCGTGCAGCACGTCGGGCTCGAGCCACGGCACCTGCGGCGGACCGCTCCGGCTCTGGTAGACGAGATCCCAGTCGTCGCCGCCGCCCGCCAGCTCGGCGACGATGCGCGCCGCCTCGCGGAGCTGCGCCTCGTACGCCGACGTCTTCGCCATCGAGAGCGGGATCGAGTGCGCGGTGAACACCAGCCGCGCGCCCGCTCGATCCCCGAGCGCGTCTCGCACCCGATCCGCCTGCGCCTCGAGGAACCCCGGAGAGTCGAAGTACGGCCGGATCTTGTCGATCACCGGCGCGCCCTCGCCGACCGCGGCGCGCGCCTTGGCGATGTCCTCGAGGTACTGCCGGCACGCCGAGTAGCTGCCCCACGCCGACGTCACCAGCGCGAGCGCGCGCTTCACTCCATCGCGCTTCATCTGGGCGACGGTCGCCTCTAGCATCGGGTGCCAGTTGCGGTTGCCCCAGTAGATCGGCAGGCCGCAGCCGTGCGCGCGCAGCTCCGGCTCGAGCGCCGCGATCAGCGCGCGCACCTGCGCGTTGATCGGCGAGACGCCGCCGAGGGCGTGGTAGTGCTCGGCCACCTCGAGCAGCCGCTCGCGCGGCACGTCGCGGCCCCGCGTGACGTTCTCGAGGAACGGCATCACGTCGTCCGGGCCCTCGGGGCCGCCGAACGAGAGGACGAGCAGCGCGTCGTACGTCACCGCGCAGGTCTAGGGGCGCGGGCGATGCCCGTCGAGGCAGCAGGCGCCTGGTCGTCCGCGGCGTTGCCGATCGGCGCCCGCATCCGTATCCTCCGCGCGCGTCGCGCGCCCGCGCGACAGTAAGGACTGGCGGATGAAGGTCGCGGTCATCGTGTTCCCGGGCAGCAACGCCGACTGGGACGCGCTCCATGCGGCGCGCGACGTGCTCGGCGCGGACGCGCGCTACGTCTTCCACAAGGAGACGGAGCTCGGCGACGCCGACGCCGTGATCATCCCCGGAGGGTTCGCCCACGGCGACTACCTGCGGTGCGGCGCGATCGCACGCTTCTCTCCGATCGCCGACGCGGTCCAGCGCTTCGCCGCGAAGGGCGGGCCGGTGCTCGGGATCTGCAACGGGTTCCAGGTGCTCACCGAGATGCACCTGCTGCCGGGCGCGCTCACGCGGAACGCGAACCTGCGCTTCGAGTGCCGCGACGTGTGGGTCAAGGTCGAGAGCGGCGGCGCGTGGACCGGCGCGATCGACGTCGGCAAGCTGATCCGCCTGCCGGTCGCGCACGGCGAGGGCCGCTACGAGTGCGACGCCGCGACGCTCGAGCGGCTCGAGGGCGAGGGTCTGGTCGCGCTGCGATACGTCGGACCCGACGGCGAGCGCGACCCGCGCGGCACCCCGAACGGATCGGTGAACGACATCGCCGGCATCTACGCGGAGCGCCGCAACGTGCTCGGGCTGATGCCGCACCCCGAGCGCGCCGCCGAGCGCATCCTCGGCAACGACGACGGCCGCGGGATCTTCGAGTCGCTGCGCCTCCACCTCGAGGGCGGAAAGGTGGTGGCCGCGTGAGCAACGAGACGCATCAGAAGACGCTCCCCGGCGCGCCCGTGCCGTTCCCCGGCGAGCCGAACGTCACGCGCGAGCTCGCCGCGACCATGGGCGTCAGCGGCAGCGAGTGGGATCGCATCGTGCGCGCGCTCGAGCGCGAGCCGACGTACGCCGAGCTCGGCGTCTTCAGCGTGATGTGGAGCGAGCACTGCTCGTACAAGTCGAGCCGCATCCACCTGAAGAAGCTGCCGACCACCGGCCCGAGGGTGGTGCAGGGGCCCGGCGAGAACGCGGGCGCGGTCGACATCGGAGACGGCTTCTGCGCGGTCTTCAAGATGGAGTCGCACAACCATCCGTCGTTCATCGAGCCGTACCAGGGCGCGGCGACGGGGGTCGGCGGCATCCTGCGCGACGTGTTCACGATGGGCGCGCGGCCGGTCGCCAACCTCAACTCGCTGCGCTTCGGGCGCGCCGATCATCCGCGCACGCCCGAGCTGCTGCGCGGCGTGGTCGCGGGCATCGGCGGCTACGGCAACGCGATGGGCGTGCCGACGGTCGGCGGCGAGGTGCAGTTCGACGCGAGCTACGACGGCAACATCCTCGTCAACGCGTTCACCGTCGGCATCGCGCGCAGCGAGGGGCTCTTCTTCGGCAAGGCGACCGGGCTCGGCAACCCCGTGATCTACGTGGGCTCGCGCACCGGCCGCGACGGCATCCACGGCGCGACGATGGCGAGCGCCGAGTTCGACGCGAACAGCGAGAAGAAGCTGCCGACCGTGCAGGTCGGCGATCCCTTCCGCGAGAAGCTGCTGCTCGAGGCGTGCCTCGAGATCTTCGCGAAGGGCTGCCTGGTCGGCGTGCAGGACATGGGCGCGGCGGGCCTCACCTCGTCGAGCGTCGAGATGGCAGCGCGCGCGGGCAACGGGCTCGAGCTCGACCTCGATGCGATCCCGCGCCGCACCTACGGCCTGACGCCGTACGAGATGCTCCTGAGCGAGTCGCAGGAGCGGATGCTGATGGTCGCGCACGACGGGCGCGAAGAAGAGGTGTTCGAGGTCTGCCGCAAGTGGGATCTCGACTTCGCGATCGTCGGTCGCGTGACCGAGACCGGTCGCTTCGTGTGCAAGGCGACGCCGGGGCACGACCCGCTCGATCCGAAGAGCGCGCCCGCGTCGCCGCAGCTCGTGGTCGACATCCCGATCGGCGTGCTCGCGGACGAAGCGCCGCTCTACGATCGCCCGCAGGAGGCGCCACCGCCGGTCGGCGATGGCGGCGGAAAGCCGCTCGGTGATCTCGGGTCCATCGATCTCGCGCGCGAGCTGGTCTCGCTGGTCGGCTCGCCGAACATCGGCTCGCGCCAGTGGATCTGGCGCCAGTACGATCACATCGTCCGCGCGGGCACGGTCTATCGTCCGGGGCAGAGCGACGCCGCCGTGATCCGCGTGTTCTGCGGCAAGGACGGCGATCCCGCGTTCGAGGGCGCGATCGAGAAGCACCTCGCGCTCAGCGTCGACTGCAACGGGCGGCACGTGCTGCTGCACCCGCACGACGGCGCCGCGATGGCGGTCGCGGAGTGCGCGCGCAACATCGTGTGCTCGGGCGCCGAGCCGCTCGGCCTGACCGACTGCCTCAACTTCGCGAGCCCCGAGAAGCCGCACACGATGTGGCGCTTCGCGCGCGCGATCGAGGGCCTTCGCGACGCGTGCAACGCGCTCGGCGTCCCGGTCGTCAGCGGGAACGTGTCGCTCTACAACGAGACCGAGGGAAGGCCGATCCTGCCGACGCCGAGCGTCGCGATCGTCGGTCAGCTCGCGTCGATCGAGGATCGGCTGGGGCTCGCGTTCGCGGCCGACGGCGATCTGATCGTGCACCTCGGCGCGCCGTCTCGCGGCGTGCTCGGCGGCTCGGAGTTCCGCACCCGGAGGACGGGCGTGGTCGGCGGCGATCCCGTCGGGATCGACCTCGACGCCGAGGCGCGCCTGCAGCGCTGCGTGCTCGCCCTCGCGCGCGCTCGCGTGCTGCGCTCCGCGCACGATCTCAGCGACGGCGGCTTCGCGGTCGCGCTGGTCGAGAGCTGCATCGCGGGCGCGCGCGGCTGCCGCGTCACGCTCCCGGGGCACCCGGCGCTCTCGGCGGCATCACGCCTCTTCAGCGAGGAGCCGACGCGCGTGATCGTCAGCTTCGCGCCGGCGCGCCTCGACGAGGTGCGCGCGATGTGCGCGGCGCACGACGTCCCGTTCGAGCAGGTCGGCACCGTCGGCGGCGACACCGTCGACATCGAGGGCTGCCTCGACGTGCTCGTCAGCGAGCTCGCCGAGGCCCACCACCGCGCGCTCGAGTCGATCGTCGGCGAGTGACGTCGGCGCTCGACGCGCTCACTCGTCGGCGGGCAGGCGGTCCATGCCTGTGTAGACCGCGTCGACCGCCACCGAAGCGCCGATCCCCGCGAGCTCGACCTGGTGCTCGCGCACCAGCGTGACGACCCACTTGGCTGGCTCGATCCGGTGGTGGTGCTCGATCAGGCGCTGCGACAGATGGACGAACACGATCTCCGTGATCGAGTCCGTCGCGCGGTAGTGCGCGAGCTTGCCGCTGAGGTCGTGAGCTGCCGTCGAGCCGGAGAGCACTTCGACCACCAGCTCGGGATTGATCAAGCTCTGCGGTCGAGGCCCCTCGAAGCGCGGCGCGCACGACACGACGACGTCGGGGTAGACCCACGCGCGCGTGGTGCTCAATCGGGTTCGCTGATCCGCCTGCGCGACGTAGCAACCGCGCGGATCGAGCGCTCCGCGGAGCGCGAGATAGACGTTGCCGGCGACGAGGTTGTGCCGCGGAGACGCGCCCGCCATCGCGACGGCCGTCCCGTCGTAGTACTCCACCTTCTCGTCGCTCGCTTCATCGAGCGCGAAGTACTGCTCGGGACTGACCCGGACGGCCGGCGTCTGCATCGCCGAAGTATGGCCCCTCGCTCCAGCTCGCGCAGGCAGGCATCGGGGCCCCACCGCCCTGCGTCTCACCGGCGGGGAGGGGCCCGCGCTCAGGCCACGGCGTGCGCGGCGCCCTCGCCGGGAGCGGCCTGGCGCGCCTTCTGGCGGAGCTCGACGCTGACGAGCTTGGAGATGCCGGGCGTCTCCATCGTCACGCCGTAGAGCACGTCGGCCATCTGCATGGTCTTCTTGCTGTGGGTGATGACGATGAACTGCGAGTGCTTGGTCATCGCGCGGATCGCGTCGCAGTAGCGACCGATGTTCGCCTCGTCGAGCGGGGCGTCGACCTCGTCGAGCAGACAGAACGGGCTCGGGCGGTACTGGAAGATCGAGAAGATCAGCGACACTGCCGTCAGCGCCTTCTCACCGCCGCTCATCAGCTCGATCGAGCCGATCTTCTTGCCGGGCGGCTGCGCCAGGATCTCGATGCCGGTCTCGAGGATGTCGTCGGGGTTCGTCAGCTTGAGCTCGGCCTTGCCGCCGCCGAAGAGGCGCGGGAAGACGACCTGGAAGCGCTCGTTGATCGCGTCGAACGCCTCGCGGAAGAGCTTCTTGCTCTCGCGGTTCATCTGCTTGATCGCGGCCTCGAGCTGCGAGAGCGCCTGCTCGAGATCGAGCTTCTGGCCGTTGAGGTACTCGAAGCGCTTGCTCTGCTCCTCGTACTCCTCGATCGCGGTGAGGTTGATCTCGCCCATCCGCTCGACGAGGCGCACCAGCTCGTCGATGCGCGTCTTGACCGAGTCGTCGGGCCCGAACCACTCCTGAGACCCAGCGCGGAAGTGGTAGTCGCCGAGGACCCTCCGCAGGTCGACGCGGTGGCGCTCCTGGATCTGCTCGAGCAGGTGCTCGAGCGCCATCGCGAGCTCGCGCTCCTCGAGCGTGAGCGACGCGACGCGCGTCTGGCCCTCGTCGATCTTCGAGCGGATCTCGCGCAGGTCCATCTCGCGCTCGCCGAGCTCGATCTTCGCCACGTCGTAGCGCTCGCGCGCGGCGCCGAGCACCTCGTGGGCGCGCATCGCGAGCTCGACCTTGACCCCGAGCTCCTCGCGCGTGAGCACGAGCGCGCCCGCGGTCTCGCCCTGCTGGCGCGCGCCGCGCTCGACGTCGCCGCGCAGCCGCAGCTCGCGCTCGCCGAGCTCCGAGATCGAGCGCTCGAGACGATCGAGCGCTTGGCGATCACCCTCGGCCCGCTGCCGCGCCTGCGCCGCGCGCACGCGCACGTCGGTCACGCGGGCGTTCTGCTGGTCGACCAGCGCACGGCGCTCCTCCCAGATCGCCTCGCTCGACTCGAGCGCCTGCTCGGCCTCGGCCTTCGTGCGCGTCGCCTGCTCGATCTCGCCCTGCGCGTCGTTGCCCTCGCCGGTCGCGTCCGCGAGCTGCTGGCCGAGGTCGTCGGCGTCCTGCGCCACCTTCTCGACGCGCTGGCGCGTGCGCGAGAGGTCCTCCTCGGCGCGGCGGAGATCCTTGTCCGCCTTGACGATCGCGATCTCGGCGTCGTGCGCCTCGTTGCGCGCCGAATCGAGCGCGGCCTGGCGCGATGCGATCCCGTTGCGCAGCTCGCCGTGCCGCGTGACCGCGATGTTCATCTCGGCATCGAGCTTCGCGACCACGCCGTGGAGGTCGCGGATCTCGCGCTTGACCGAGATCATGTGCGCGCCGACCTGCTCGCCGCGTCCGCCCGTCAGCGCGCCGCCGGCGCCGAGCACCTCGCCGCGCTCGGTGACGAACGTCGTCCCGCCCGCCGCGCCGCTCGACACCACGCCGCTGTCGTAGAGCCGCCTCGCAGTCTCGAGGTCACGCACGACGAGCACGCCCTCGAGCAGGTGGCGCACCAGGCCGTCGTCACCGCCCGCGCCGCGCACCAGCTCGGCGAGCCAGCCGACGATTCCCTCGCCCTCGGGCGACGAAGCGTTGGGCAGCTGCGAGAGCGGCGCGACCACGCGGCGCGGGCTGCGGGGCAGCGCGGTTG
>JALYRN010000359.1 GCA_030855295.1 Myxococcota bacterium
GTCGTGGACTCGATGGCGAGCGTGTCGGTGTCGGTCGACGTCAGCGTGTCGATCTCGGCCTCGGCGTCGGTGTCCGCGCAGTGATCACGGCTCACCGTGCGGGGCAGCGTGTTCGTTGCCCCGCCGGCATCGCTCCGGTAGCATCCGACCCGTGAGTCGCCGCTGCCCGCAATGCGGGACCGAGTACCCGGACGCGGTCGCGTTCTGCGGACACGACGGAACGATCACCATCCAGGTGCAGCCTGCGGGTGAGCCCGCCGACGGCCGCCTCGGCGCGCGCTACGGCGACTACGTCGTGGTCGCGCGCGTCGCCGACGGCGCGATGGGGCGCGTGTACGAGGGACGTCACGCCGTCTCGAAACAGCGCGTGGCGATCAAGGTGCTCCACGACGACGTCGCGAAGGACCGCGTCGCCGTCGAGCGCTTCAAGCGCGAGTACGAGACCGCGCGCGAGCTGAACTCGACCTACGTGGTCAAGGTGATCGACTTCGGCCAGACACCTGCGATCGCCGACGGGCCCGGTGCCTCGTGGTTCATGACCATGGAGTACCTGCAGGGCCGCGAGCTCGGCGCGCTGCTGCGCTCGTCGGGCGCGGTGCCGGTCGCGCGCACCGTCCGGATGCTGTGTCAGGTCGCGCTCGGGCTCGAGGACGCGCACTCGTTCGGCGTCATCCATCGCGACCTCAAGCCCGACAATCTCTTCCTCTGCGACGGAGCGGGAGGCGACGACGTGCGCATCCTCGACTTCGGCTCGGTGAAGCTGCAGATGGAGACCGGCCCGAAGCTCACCGCGTTCGGTACGACGCTGGGCTCGCCCTATTACATGTCGCCCGAGCAGGCGATGGGGAAGCAGGACGTCGATCAGCGCACCGACGTGTTCGCGCTCGCCGCGATCCTCTACGAGTCGCTGTGCGGCAAGATCGCGTTCGACGGACAGGCCGTCGCGCAGATCCTGATGAAGATCGTCAACGAGATGCCGCCCCCGCTGAGCACGCAGAAGAGCGGCCTGCCAGCGGGGATGGACGACGTCATCGAGAAGGCGCTCGCGAAGGACAAGCGACAGCGCCACGGCTCCGCGATCGAGCTCGCGTCGGCGGCGCTGACCGCGCTCGGTCTTCCGGTGCAGCCCGGCCGCGCCGGCGTCGAGCAGTGGGCGAGCACCGAGCTCGCGCAGATCGAGCAGGCGCTGGCCGGCGCCTCTCCTCCTCCGCCGGCACCGTTCGGCGCGCCGCCGCAGCCCGCCGTCACGGGCGGCGCCGCGATGCCGCCGTCGCCGATGGGCGCGTACCCCATCGCGGGATCGTCGGCGACGATCAGCGACGCGCCCCGCCCGCCGAGCCCGAGCGTCGGCCTGCTCGTCGCGCTCGGCGTCGGCGCGATGGTGCTCGTCGGTCTGATCGGCGGCGCGGTGCTGATGTTCCTGCTGCGCTGAGTTCTCGGAGGGGCTGATGCAGCCCCTCCCCCCGCCCGGCAAAGCCGGATCGGGGCCCCCCTCCCGACTCCGCCTCGCTGCGCTCGCGCTGCGCGGGGTCCCCTACGCCCCCTTGCATTTCTTCCGGCAGCCGAGGTTTCGGGCGAGCCGATTTTTAGCCGCGGCTCAATTCTCGCGCGTCAGCTCCCGCAGCACGATCGTCGCGTACGCCCCCGCGGGGAGCTCGAACGCGATCACGAGATCGTCGCCGTCGGCCTCCACCGACGGCGCGCCGAGCCGCACCCGGTACGGCCGCCGCGTGCCCTCTCCCCACTTCGCGAAGCGCGCGAGCTTCTCCTGATCGAGCTCGGCGCGCGCGAGCGTCTCTTCCTCGCGGAGCTTCGCGTCGGCCTCGGGCCAGCGCATCTTCGCGCCGAACATCGGGCCCGTCGCGCTGATCTCGAAGCGCGCCGCCCGCTCTCGCTCGGCCTCCAGATCCTCGACCACGAAGAGGCCGCCGGTCTCTTCCTTGCGGCAGAGGTCGCCGAGGATCACCGAGCCGAGCATCCCCTCGCGCACGCGCGCCGAGCACAGCTCGTTGAAGAGCTCGGACTGCAGCACCGAGACGAGCAGCTTCCGCTCGAACGAGTCGCGGGGCGCGCGCCCGCCGCCGACCAGCCACGCGCGCGCCCGCGCCGTGTTGCCGCGATCGCGGCCGAAGCGCTGCTCGCCGTAGTAGTTCGGCACGCCGCCCCGCGCGAGCGCGTCGAGCGCGCTCCGAGCGGCCTCGAGCGACGCCGCCGGCGTGCTCTCGCCGGGCACGGGTCGCACGCGGATCACGAAGCGGTTGCCGCGCAGGTGCCCGGTCCGCAGCTTGTTGCCGTGCAGCTTCGCTTCGACGATGCGCACTCCCTCGATCGCCGCGGTCTCGAGGCGCGTGGGGTCGCCGCGGTGGAAGCTCGCCCACTGCGTCGTGACCGCATGCCGATCCTTGAGCCCGGCGAAACCGGCATCCCGCGCCTCGACCCCGAGCACGCCCGCGATCCGGCGGACCGCCTCTTTGGTGTCGAGCCCGGTCTTCTCGAAGTGGACGAAGAGGTGCTCCCCGGCGCCGACCGGCTCGTACGCGGGGACCTCTTCGACCCGGAAATCCTCGGGTCGACCCTTGAGCGTGCCCCGGATCGGCTGCTCGGACGGCGTGCTGAAAGGAAGGCTGGAGTCGGTCACGTCGCGCACCATGTCACGCCGATCCCAGGCCGGTCGCACATTCTCGTAGACCGCCACCCAGGCCTTGCTGTATCGATCAGGAGTGGGAGGGGCCCGCCGAGACCGCGTCCGAGCCGAGGCTCGCCGGCTTCTGGCGGCGGGAGTCTCCGGCCAAGTCTTCCCCGGCGGCACCGTCTGCCTGAGCTGGCGCTCGAAGGACGGCGAGCTGGAGTGGGCCGAGGCTCACGCCGGCACGACCGGCGGCCCAGGCGCGAAGAACGTCAACGACGACACGCCGTACGATGTCGCGTCGCTGACGAAGCCCTTGGTCGCCAGCATCGCGCTGCGTCTCGTCGAGCGCGGGGTGCTCTCGCTCGAGACGCGCGCGGACTCGCTGATGCCCGACGCCCGCAGCACGGCGGGTGGTGCAGCGACGCTCGAGCAGCTCCTGACCCACCGCTCCGGGCTCGCGCCGTGGGGTGGGCTCTACCTCGACGTGCCGCACGATCCCGGGACCACCGCGGCGCGGCGCTGGATCCTCGCGGAGGCGTGCCGCCGTCCGGACGAGGGACCGCCGGGGCGTGTCGTCTACAGCGACCTCGGGTACATGATCGCGGGCGAGATGCTCGCGCGCGCGTCGCAGCGCGAGCTCGGCGAGCTGCTGATCCACGAGATCGTGCGTCCGCTCGGGATCGCCGAGGAGCAGATGGCGTACGCGGGCGCGCTGCCGCCCGATCGACGCGCCGACCTCGCGCGGCGCTGCGCATCGACCGAGCGCGACGACTGGCGCGGCGTGATGGTGCGCGGCGAGGTGCACGACGAGAACTGCGCCGCGCTCGGCGGCATCGCGGGGCACGCGGGCGTGTTCGCGACCGCGCGCGCGATGACGACCTTCGGCCGGGCGTATCTCGACAGCCGCGAGGGCAAGAGCGCCTTCCTCGCGCCGAAGAGCGTCGCGCACGCGCTCGAGGTGCGCCCCGGCGGCACGTACCGGCTCGGCTGGGACGGCAAGAGCGCCGAGAACAGCGCGGCGGGCAAGCGCATCAGCCCTCACGCCTTCGGACACCTCGGCTTCACCGGCACGAGCATCTACTGCGACCCCGTGCGCGACGCCGTGATCGTGCTCTTGACCAACCGCGTCTGCCCGAGCCGCGCGAACGAGAAGATCAAGGGCTTCCGGCCCGCGTTCCACGACGGCATCATCGCCGTGATCGACGGGTGACCCCAGCAGGAGTGCTCGCCCCGGAGGGCGCGTACGGGAGCGCGCGCCGCGCGCGCGGACGGAAGCGCCCGGAGCGGGCGAGCCGATTCTCGGACAGCCGGATCAGCCGTCGCGGCGCTCGAGGATCGCGGTGCGGAGCCGCTCGGCGAGCCGGCAGTACGAGCGCGCGGTCTCGCTGGTGCGCGCCGCCTTTCCGATCGCGCGCGGATCGCCGACCAGCACCGCGAGCCGCTGCGCGCGCGTGAGCGCGGTGTACAGCAGCGGTCGCGTCAGCAGCACGTGGTGTCCGCCGTACATCACGATCACCACCGCCGCGAACTCCGAGCCCTGCGCCTTGTGGACCGTCGACGCGTACGCGAGCGCGAGCGCGTCTCGCTCGTCCTGCGGGTAGCTCACCGCGCGCCCGTCGATCTCGGCGTAGGTGACGCCGTCCTGCACGCGCGTCACCCAGCCGATGTCGCCGTTCCACACCTCGCGCTCGTAGTCGTTGCGCAGCTGCATGATCTTGTCGCCGGCACGCAGCGCGCCGGGCTGTGGTCGCGCGCTGCCCGCGGGCGGCGGGTTGAGCTCCTCCTGGAGGAGCTCGTTGAGACGCTCGGCGCCGAGCGGGCCCTTGCGCATCGGCGTCAGCACCTGCACGTCCCGCCGCGGATCGAGCCCGTACGCGGTCGGGATGCGCCGCATCACCTCGAGCAGTCGCTGCTGGATCGCGTCGGTGTCCTTCACGCGGACGAGGAAGAGATCGCCCGAGCCCTTCTCGCCGTTGGGCGTCGGCGTCGGCACGAGGCCGTGCAGGATCTCGTGCGCGCCCCGCACGATCGCGCTCGCCTGCGCCTGTCGGAACACCTGATCGAGGCGCACCAGCGGGCACACCTCGCTCGCGATCAGCTCACGCAGCACCTGCCCCGCGCCCACCGGCGGGAGCTGATCGACGTCGCCGACCAGCACCAGCGTGCTCGACGGCTTCACCGCGTCGAGGAGGCTCGCCGCGAGCTGCACGTCGAGCATCGACGCCTCGTCCACCAGCACGAGATCGGCGTCGATCGGCTCCTCCGCGCAGAGCCGGAAGCTCCCGGTCGCCGGGCTCCACTCGAGCAGCCGGTGGATGGTCCGCGCCTCGCGTCCGGCCGCCTCGCTCATGCGCTTGGCGGCGCGACCGGTCGGCGCGCAGAGCACCACGCGATGACCGATCGCCTCGTGCGCGCGGACGATCGCGCGGATCGTCGTCGTCTTGCCGGTGCCGGGCCCGCCCGTCAGCACCATGAGCCCGCTCGTCAGCGAGCGCCGGACCGCGTCTGCCTGCTTCTCGGCGAGCTCTTGTCCCTCGAGCGACGCGAGCGCCTTCGTCATGCGCGACGACGCCGGGCGCTCTCGCACGAGCGCCGCGAGCGCGCGCGCCGCCGCGAGCTCCGCGGAGTGCATCGGCGGCGCGTAGATCGAGTCGCCGTCGACCACCAGCATCTCGCGGGCCGCGAGCTCTTCCACCGCGGGGCCGATCAGGTCCTCGGGCACGCGCAGCTCGCGCGCGATGTCGTGCAGCAACGGCGCGGGGAGGAACACGTGGCCCTGATCGGCGGCGCGTCCGACCAGGTGCAGCACCGCGCCGGTGGCGCGACGCGGATCGTCGTCCGCGATGCCGACCTCTCGGCCGATGCGGTCCGCCGTCGCGAAGCCGATGCCAGGGATCTCCTCCGCGGCGCGATAGGGATCCTCCCGGATCTGCTGCGGCGTGCGGGGCCCGTACTTGCCGAGGACCTTCTTCGCGAGCGAGGGCCCGAGCCCGAGCCCGTGCAGGAACGCGAGCCCCTCGGCATCGGCGCGGCGCGCCCGCACCGCCTCGCTGATCGCGGTCGCCTTCTTCTTCCCGATGCCGCCCACCTCGGTGAGCCGCGCGCTCTGCGTCGCGATCACGTCGAGCGTGCGATCCCCGAACCGCGCGACGAGGCGCTTGGCGAGCGCGGCACCGACGCCCGGCACCAGCCCCGAGCCGAGGAAGCGCGCGACGCCCTTCGACGTGGTCGGCATCACCGGCGCGTATCCGGCGGCGCGGAAGCGGCGCCCGTGCACCGGGTGCTCGTCGAAGCGCCCTCGGAAGCGCGCGGTCTCGCCGGGCGCGAGCCCCGCGACGTCGCCGATCACCGTCACGACCTCGCCGTCGCTCTCGCGCTTCACGCGCAGCACCGCGAAGCTGCCGTCGCCGCTGCGGAAGCGCTCCTCCTCGACGACCGCGACGAGCACGATCTCGTCGCGCCGTGCTTCGGCGGGCAGGAGCGACGGCTGGATCTCGCGCGGGCGCATGGAGGAGGCGTGCATCAGCGGCCCGGCGTGCAGCCGCTCGCGGCATCGTAGTCGAAGCTGCCCCGCGCGCCCGTGCGCGCATCGTCGCTCGTCCGCACCGTGCACACGCCCGGGCGCGGCGGCGGCTCGGCGGGCGCCGCCGAGATCCGCCGGCCCCCCGGATCCCGCAGGAAGAGCGGCTCGCCCGCGTTCGAGAGCCCGCCCGACGCGAGCGAGCGATCGACTCGGATCAGCGCGACGCCGGGAGGCACCGGCGCATCGCGATCTCCGTCACCGCGATCGTCGGGATCGAACGCCTCTGCGACGAGCAGCGCGCGCGCGCCCGGCGCGAGCCGGTGCGAGCTCGCGATCACGTCGCCTGCCGCGGTCGGCGAGTCCGCGAGCGAGAAGCCGAGCAAATCCACCGCGTCGAGGCCGCGGTTCTCGAGCTCGACGTACTCCTGGCGCGGCTCCGCGCCGTAGGGATCGGCGCGCACCTCGGTGATCGCGACGAGCGGCAGCGGCTCGGTGGTCGAGAGCGCGAGCTCGAGCACGCGCGATCGACCGGCCGCGTCGATCGCGGTCAGCGTCGCCGGCACGATCGCGCTCGCTGCGAGCGAGCCCAGCTCGAGCGTCGCCTCGCCGCGCGGCGCGATCGCCAGCAC
>JALYRN010000360.1 GCA_030855295.1 Myxococcota bacterium
GGCGTGGGCCGCCGGCGAGCGCAGCCACGCGACCACCTCGGGCGACGCGTCGATCTTCGGCGCGCGCCCGAAGTCGTCCCCGAGCAGGCGCGCCAGCTCGTCCGCGATCTTCGCCGACGTGACGGAGACCCGGTCGTCCGCGAGCGTGCGCTCGAGGTCGTCCTGCATCGCCGCCGCGCTCGGATATCGATCGTCGCGGTCGCGCGCCAGCGCGCGCTCGAGGACCCGCGCCAGCGCCGGCGTCACCGAGGGTGGCCACGCCGGCAACGGCTCCGACGCGATCGCGCGGATCGAGTCGAGGCTCTTCGGTCGCGCGAACAGACGCGCGCCGGTCAGCAGCTCGTAGAGCACGATGCCGAGCGAGAACACGTCGGAGCGCGGATCGACCGGCATGCCGAGGCACTGCTCGGGCGACAGATAGCCCGCCTTGCCGCGGATCATCGTGCGGCTGACCTCGGACTGCTCGATCGCGCGCTCCGCCTTGGTCGACGCGACGCCGAAGTCGAGCAGCTTCACGGTGCCGTCGTACGCGACCATCACGTTGTGCGGAGACACGTCCTGGTGGACGACGCCGAGCGAGCGCCCGCGCTCGTCCCGCGCGACGTGCGCCGAGTGCAGCGCCTCCGCGACGGTCGCAGTGATCTTCACCGCGATCGCGGCAGGCACCGATCGACCGGCGCGACGCGCGCGCGCCCGCAGCTCGTGGAGCGACACGCCGTGCACGAGCTCCATCGACAGGAACGGATGCCCCTGCTCCATCCCGAAGCGATACACGTGGCACACGTTCGGGTGCCGCATCCCGAGCGAGACCTTCCCCTCGCGCAGGAACATCTCGGCGAACTCGGGATCCGCCGCGAGCTGCGGCCGGACGACCTTGAGCACGACGTGCCGCGCGCTCTCCGCCTCCCCGCGCTCGCGCGCGAGGAACACCTCCGCCATCCCGCCGATCGCGATCCGCCCCAGGATCTCGTAGCCTGCGAAGCGCCGCAGCGTCGGCAGATCGGGCACGAGCTCGCCGGTCGCGCGGAGCGCGTCGAGCTCGATCTCCAGGCTGGGCATGCGCCGCCGGGGACCGGACTCCGTGCGCTCTTCCACCACGGCGCGCGTTGCAGGGCGAAGCCTCACGCTCCCAACCTACGCGGGTGCGCCCGGCATGTCCGTCGGGACCAACCCCGACACGATGCTCGCGCCGCTCCGCGCCGCGGTATGCTCGCAGCGCGCGATGCACCTCCAAGACGGCTGGGACTCCTTCGAGGGGTGGTCGGAGGGCAAGCCCGCGCGCGTCGAGCTCGACATGCGGCTCGCCGAGCAGGTGCCGATCGAGTCGCGCCCGTGGCTGCTGCGCGTCCGGGTCCCGATCGCGTCCGCGAGCAGTCCCGTGGTCGACGCGCTGATCGCGTCGGTGCGCGCGCGGCACGAGGCGGTGCTGATCGCACGCCTCACGACCGACGATGCGCTCGAGCTCGTGCTCCACGGCACGCGGCACGAGCACCTCAAGGATGCCGCCGCGAGCGCGCTCGCGCGCTTCCCGGGGCACCGCGCGCAGGTCCGCAGCGCGCACGACTCGTCGTGGCTGCACGTGCGCGAGCGGATCCTGCCCAACAAGTACCAGGCGCAGTGGATGCACGATCGCCGGGTCGTCGATGCGATGCGGCAGGGCGGCGATCGCATCGATCAGCCGCGCCCGATCGACCACACGGTCTACTTTCGCAGCGTCGAGTCGCGCGAGGCGTTCGTGAAGGGCGTGCGCGCGCTCGGGTTCGAGTCCGACGCCGCGACCGACAGCGACGGCCACCTGCGCTTCGGCCTGATCGTGCGACGCCGCGATCCCGTCACGCTCGATCACATCCACGCCGTCGCGTGCGAGCTGATCGAGCACGCCGAAGAGGCCGGCGGCCAGTACGACGGCTGGGGCGCACCGTTCGTCGATCGCTGAGCCAGGTGGCTAGCGCAGCAGCCGGTGGGCTGGCGTGTGGGAACCACCGACCCCACCGTGACGCGCCGCGTTGGCGCCGATTTCCCAGGCTTTTCGGCGGAAGACAGCGTGGCACGTGATCTGCGATGCTGCCCCGCATGTCACTGCAATTCCGTCGCTCGCTCGTGCTCGCGTCCGTCGTCGCGCTCGCTGGTTGCGCGAACCCGACCGACGAAGCGCCCATGACCTTCGAGGAGGCTCCGGTCTCCGATCTCGGCCCGCTCTTCGAAGGCGTGCCGCCCGACTCCGAGCTCCCCGACGAGAGCAAGGCCGACGAGGTCTATCCGCGCGAGTTCGACCTGATGGAGACGCAGACCCCGGTGCGCAACCAGGGCCGCCGCGGCGTCTGCTCGATCTTCGCGACCAACGCGCTGATGGAGTCGCTCTACATGAGCGAGGGCACGATCACGAGCCCCGACTTCAGCGAGCAGTACCTGCAGTGGTCGGTGAAGACCGAGGTCGGCGCGTTCACGAACACCGACGGCTCGAGCTCACAGCGCAACCTCGAGGCGATCAGCCGCTTCGGCATCGTCGAGGAGGCCCTCTGGCCGTACGAGCCGAGCGGCTGGGGCACCACCCAGGACCCCGCATGCACCGGCGAGAGCCGCCCGGTGCGCTGCTACACGAACGGCGAGCCGCCCGCGGCCGCGCGTGAGGGCATGCGCTGGCGCCTGCCGGCCGGCCGCTGGATCCGCAGCACGCGCCGCAGCATCCAGGGCCACATGGTCACCAAGCGCACGCCGGTCGTCGTCGGCGGCGACTTCTTCTACCAGGCGTGGAACCACGGCGGCTCGATGCTCCCGGTCAGCGCCGATCTCTCGCGCCGCGGCATCGTGCTCTCGCCGAACGAGGCGGACGTCGCCGACTCGCGCATGCGCCCCGCCGGCCACGCGTACCTGATCGTCGGCTGGAACGAGGACATGGAAGTGCCGCGCGTCGACGGGATGGGCCAGCCCATGGTCGACGCGATGGGCGCGCCGGTGATGGAGCGCGGCTTCTTCCTGTTCAAGAACAGCTGGGGCAACACCCGCTTCGGCACCGAGGGCACGCCCGAGGCCGGCTACGGCTGGATCGCGATGAGCTACGTCGAGCAGTACCTCACGGCCTACGTCAGCGGGAACCCCACGATCACGCTGCCGCCCGAGACCTGCAACAACGGGGCGGACGACGATCGCGACGGCAACGCCGACTGCGACGACAGCGACTGCGCGAGCGATCGCGCGTGCATGGACGCGCCGACCGAGACCACGCACTCGGCCGCGCCGATGGCGGCGATCCCGGACAACGACACCACCGGCGTCTCGAGCGAGATCGTGGTCGCCGAGGGCGGCGCGATCAGCTCGCTCGCGGTGACGGTCGACATCACGCACAGCTACCGCGGTGACCTCCGCGTGCAGCTCGTGCGCGACGGAACGACCGTGACGCTCCTCGATCGCGCCGGCGGCGCGGACGACCACGTGCAGCAGACCTTCGCGGTCGCCGACTTCAACGGCGCCGACGCGGCGGGCACCTGGCGCCTCGTGGTGGTCGACACTGCGAACGCCGACGTCGGCACGCTGAACACCTGGAGCCTCGCGATCACGCGCTGCATGGGCGGCGACTGCGCGGGCGCCGAGCAGACGCGCACCTACGAGAGCACCCCCGCGGCGTCGATCCCCGACGACGACACCACGGGCGTCTCGAGCGACATCGCGATCACCGACGCGGGCACCATCAGCCGCATGAGCGCGACGATCGCGATCACGCACTCGTTCCCGATGGACCTGACGGTGCGCCTCTCGCGCGTCGGCGGCCGCGAGTTCGTGCTCCTGCGCGAGGCCTCGATCGATGGCCCGAGCTTCGAGCGCACGTTCGTCGCGGACGGCTTCGTGGGCGACCAGCTGACCGGCACCTGGCGCCTGACCGTCGTCGACGGCGCGGCGCGCGACGTCGGCACGCTCGATCGCTGGAGCCTCGACGTCACCACGCGCTGAAGCGCACCAAGACCACCGACTGGCTTAGTTAGACGAAGAAAGAGCGCCGTCCTCCTCGGAGGCGGCGCTCTTTCGCTTTCCGTCACTGCTCGGTCTCGAGCCGGTCGAGAAGTCGACTCACTCCGCGCGCGCGGGCACCTGCGGGCGCATCAGCCACTCGAGCCCGCGCACCACCGCCCGGCCGACCCGGCGGATCCACGGCTCGGTCCGCTTCGGCACCGCGCCGACCGACACCGAGATGCGCCGTCGCTCCGTCGACTCGAGCAGCGCGCGCACATCGCTCCCGACGCGGCCCGCCTCCTCGACGTGCGGCCAGTGCCCGCAGCCCTCGTAGAAGCGCACGTCCATGTTCGTCAGCCAGCGCGTCGCGCCGTCGGCGTGGTGCATCGGCAGGATCGGATCGCAGCTCCCCCACAGCATCGCGGTGGGCGGCAGCGCATCGAAGTCCTGCGCGCGCTCGTGCACGAGCCGCGTCTGACCACCGAAGTCGATCACCGCGCGCGCCGTCCGCACCATCGCGCGCGCGGTGCCGGGGCGTGAGCCGGTCCAGCGCGACATCGCGATCTCCTCCGACGTCAGCGCCTTGCCGGGGATCGCGCGCAGCGCGATCTCGGTGCCGATGCCGATGAAGGGCCCGATCACCTGCTCGGCGCCCGGCAGCCCGAGCAGGCGCAGCCCCCAGCCGACCTCGCAGCCGTGGCCGCCCGGCGCGATCAGCGTCAGCGACGAGACGCGCTCGCGGTGCGTCAGCATCAGCGTCTGCGCGAGCGCGCCGCCGTACGAGTGACCGACCAGATCGACGTCCTCGAGCCCGAGCTGGTCCCACCAGCTCCCGAGCACCTGCGCGTACCACTCCGGCGTGTACGGCGCGTCGGGCCGACCGCTCAGCCCGTGCCCCGGCAGATCGAGCGCGATCACGCGCCGATTCGGGAACGAGCGCGCGAACGGGAGCCACGTGCGGTGCGAGTCCGCGATCCCGTGCAGCAGCACCAGCGGACGCCCTTCCCCGCGCTCCACCCAGTGCAGATCGGTGTCGTGGTCGGCGAGCCGAGACCATCGCGATTCCATGTAACACAGCGTGTCACGCCGTGTTACACGCGTCAAGAGTCTTGCGTAAACGTGCGATCACGAGCTCGCGGAGGTGTACCGGCGGATCGACCTCAGCCACACCGCGCGCGCCAGCCCCGCGAAGACGAGCCCGCCGATCCACGCCGTGCCGACGGTTCCCCAGGGCAGCCGCCCGAGCAGCGCCCCGGCCGGGTACGTCGTCATCAGCGCCAGCGGGATCACGAACGTGAACACCATCGAGAGCACGCCGCGATAGACCGTGCTCGGCCAGCGCGCCGCATCGAAGACCGCCAGGAACAGGTAGCGGAGGTTGTCGATCCGACCCACGTGGAAGGCGGCGCTGATCACCAGGATCCACATCGAGTAGAGGACGCCGATCGCGAGCACGAGCATCAGCGCCGCGAGCGCCACGTCGCCCGGGCTCGGCGCGCGGCCCATCACCGCGAACGCGTAGACGAGCACGCCGATCCCCGCGAGCGCGTTGAGGCCGCGCCACGGCGAGAAGCGCTGCGTCGAGACCAGGAACTGCGCGTCGGCCGGCTTGAGCAGCACGAAGTCGAGCGTCCCCGTGCGGATCGCCTCGATCACCGTGGCGAGGCTCGGATGGATCGCGCCCTCGAGCACGCCCTGCAGCAGCGTGAAGAACCCGACGACGGTCAGCGCCTCCGGATAGGTGTAGCCCGCGATCAGCGGCCGCTCCTCGAACACCAGCCAGAGCGGCAGGAGCGCGGTGATGGTCCAGAACACCGAGAAGAACCCGTCGAGCAGGAACTCCCAGCGGTACTGCATCGCGATCACCGCGGACAGGCGCAGCTGCACCCCGAGCAAGCGCAGATGTCGCAGCACGGCGATGCGGTCTCAGCCGAGGTGCCCGCGATTGCACGCGCACTTCGCGCCGTGCTCCAGCCGCGCGGCGGTGGCTCGCAGCGCGTGCACGAGCGTCACGGTGGCGATCGCCATGCGGAGCAGTATGGGGCGGGCCACGCGGGGCGAAAAGCGGGCGCGTGCCGGCACGCGCGCTGCACCGATCGAGGACATGGCGAACCAGACGAAGGACACGCGGCCGCGCAGCGAGCCGCAGACCAAGAACCCGACCGAGTGGCCGGAGAACCCCCCGCTCCCGCCGCGCGAGATCGACCCCAGCGGCGAGGGCGACGCCCTTCGCACGAAGGCGCACCCCGGCGACGACACCGTCTTCGCCGCGAACGCCGACGAAGACGCCGAGAACGACAAGAAGCCGCGAGCCGACGAGACCGAGCCTGCGCGCAAGAAGGAGCCCCGCACCCCCAACGACGCCGAGCGCTCCCGCACCAACCGCTGACCCCAGGGACACGCACCGCCCCGCCAACCAGCCGTAACCACAGCGCTATTCGGCGCCCGCGGCCAACCCCCCATAACTTCGCATCACTTGCGCCGGTCAGGCGCGAACCCACCGAGCCGCCCGGCCCTCCGGCGCGGACGCCCGTCGCGTCCCCGCCCCCCGACCGGGCGCACGGGGCGAAGCGTCACGCAGCACGCTACGTTGGTGCGATGCGCTGCGTGCCAGTCGTCGTCCTCGCCACCGCGTTGATCCTCCAGCTGCTCCCCGCCTGCGCCGAGCGCCCGCCGTTCGCACCCGCCGGACGCGACGCCGGCCCGCCCCCGATCTGCGAAGGCATCTCCGCCGCGATCACGTGCGTGCGCGACGTCGCCTGGAGCTGCGACGAGTCCGGCGCCCCGAGCATGCCCGCGGACTGCGCCGCGCGCGGCGAGCGC
>JALYRN010001288.1 GCA_030855295.1 Myxococcota bacterium
GAGGTGGCGCGCGCTCGGCGATCGCGACGGCGTCGAGCGTTGCCTGGTGGGGCGCGCGCGGGCCGCCGAGCGGCGCGACGATGCGGCGGCGATCGAGGTCGTCTGCGGACAGCTCGACGCGCTCGGCGCCCCCGAGACCGCGTCGCGCTTGAGGAGCGGCGACATCGGGTGACTCTCGACAGGAGTGCTCGCCCGGAGCGGGCGAGCCGATTTTCTCGGCGGTGGCGAGCGGAGTGCATGGATCGGCGGCGTGACGTTGCGTAGGACGAGCTGGATCGCGATCGGTGCCGTGTCGCTCGTGCTCGGGTGTGGCAGTGGCGAGGGCGGGGGCGGCGCGAAGCCCGACGAGACCACCGGCAGTGAGGCGGTACGCCTCGTCCCGGGGGCGTGGGAGGCGCCGACGATCGCGGGACGTCCTGCGACGGCCCGCGACGTCGTGCTGCGCGCGTTCGGCGAGTCACCGATCGGGCCGATCTCGGAGGAGGCGCGGGGCGCGTACGAGCTGACTGTGGAGATCCGCAACCGGAGCGACGCACCGATCCGGGTCGATCCCGCGTTCCTGCACGTCTCGCTCTATCGGGGCGGGCTCTTGATCGCGGGGTGCAACGAGCCGAACCCGCGCGTGCTGGAGATCGGTCATGCGATCGCGCCGGGCGCGTCGGAATTCGTCTCGGGGCCGTTGCCGTGCGCGGTGACCGATCCCGGTCGCTACGACGTCGTGGTCGTGCTGATCACCGGGCAGGAGGCAGAGCCGGGGGTGATCGAGCCGGTGAACGCGCGCACGTCGGCGTCGGCGCAGCTGGTGGTCGACGACGCGCTGCCGCCCTATGCGGGCACGCAGCCGCCGCGCGACGAGGCGATCAGCGACCCGTGATCGCGCGCACGACGACGCTCGCCGCGACCATGCCGAAGGTGCCCGTCACGAAGGACGCCGAGCCGTCGATCCGCGCGCGTCGATCGCACGTGTAGACGCCGTTGTCCTTGTTGGGACAGACGCACACGAAGCCGGTGCCCTCGTCGTACGAGATCGGCGCGGGCGCGATCGGAGCCTCGTCGCTGAACACGGCGCGGACGCCGATCGGGTGATTCCGCCGGAGCTCGAGGCCGTGGCGCACGCGCAGGAGACGCCGCAGGTCGCGCGCGAGCGGGCAGCCCTCGGTGTCGGCGAGATCGGCGGTGCGCACCCGCGTCGGATCGAGGCGCGCGGCGGCGCCCATCGAGGAGACGATCGGGATGCCGCGCGCGAGGCAGGTCGCGATCAGGTGAGCCTTCGCGGTGAGGTTGTCGATCGCGTCGACGACGTAGTCGACGCGCCCCGCGAGCAGCTCGTCGCTGGCGTCCTCCTGATAGAAGCGGAGGACGGGCTCGATGGTCGCGGTGGGGCTCACGAGCTGGAGGCGCTCGGCCATGATCGACGCCTTCGGCTTGCCGATGTTGCCGCGCATCGCGTGGAGCTGGCGGTTGGTGTTGGTGACGCAGACGTCGTCGAAGTCGATCAGCGCGAGCGAGCCGACGCCGCTGCGGGCGAGGGCCTCGGCCGCGAACGAGCCGACGCCGCCGATGCCGACCACGAGCACGCGGGCGCTCATCAGGGCGTGCAGGCCGGGCTCGGTGAAGAGCCGCGCGGCGCGATCGAAGCGGCGATGGGTCTTGTAGGTGGACTCCGGCGCCTCGCCCGAAGGCGGGAGCGCGAGATCGGTGCTGTACATCGGGAGAGGCATCGGCGCGCGCGAGGATAGCAGCCGGAGGCACGAATGCTGCTGCGCCGGACCGAATGGACGCTCGCACGCGTGGTCCCTCGACCGTGGTCGCGCTGGAGCCGGTGCCGCTGGCGGGGCTGGTGCTGGTCGGGCTCGTGATGGCGCTGGGGCTGGCGTACGCGCTGACGGGGCTGCTGCTCTAGCAGCCTGTCGATCGATCGCTCGACGACCTGTCGAAGAGGCGGACCGCGTTCGCGTGCGTGGCGCGGTGGAGCGCGCGGGCGGGGATGCCGCGGAGATCCGCGACGGTGCGGGC
>JALYRN010001289.1 GCA_030855295.1 Myxococcota bacterium
GCCGAAGCCACCGCCGCCGCCGCCGAAGCCGCCGCCGCCGCCGCCGAACCCACTGCCTCCGCGGCCTCCGCGACCGAACGAGAGCAGCAACATGAAGAACAGCGCCGGGTGCCGGATCGCGAGGTACGCGAGCCCGATCAGCGCGATGATCCCGATGACGATCTGGAACGGCCCCGGCGGTGCGGGCGGTGCGCGCGCTGCGCCGGTCGCGACGCCGGTCAGGGTCGCGCCGTACTCTTCGGCCGATGCCGCCGCGAGCGCCATGCTCAGCCCGGCGAGCCCCTCGGAGAATCGGTTCGCGCGCAGGTACGGGATCGCGTGCTGGTCGAGCAGCGCGCCGACGCGTCCGTCGGGCAGATACCCCTCGGTCCCGTATCCCGTCGCCACGAAGATGCGGCGCTCCTCCTCGGCGAACGCGATCACGAGCCCGCGATCCTGCCCCTCGCCGCCGATCCCCCACTCCTGCCCGAGCCGCACGGCGAGCTCGTCGATCGTCTCGTCCTGCAGCTGCGGCACCGTCAGCACGACGATCGCGACGCCGGTCTTCTGGTAGAGCTCGCGGTTGACCACCTCGATCGCCTGCTCGTCCTCGGGCTGCATCACGCGCGCGAGGTCGTAGACGGACTGGTCGGCGCGCGGCGGCAGCGGCGTCTGCGCGCGCGCGACGCCGACCACGCCCGCGAGCGCGGCGAGCGCTGCGGCGAGGCAGAAGGCACCTTTTTCCGTGCGTACTGTGCGCATGCGTCCTGTCGCCGTGGCCAAGTAGCCCCTCGGCCGGACGTCTCAACGGAACCTCGCGGAGACCTGCTGCGAGGGGGGCGGTAGATCGTTCGGCCCGGTCGCGCGTCGCACCAGTTTCGCGGAGGAACATGATGCGCAGAACGTGGGGGGCGCTGGTCGCGCTCGGAGTCGTGATCGGTCTCGTGGGGCCCGCGCACGCGCAGGAGGCGTGGGTGGGGGGATCGGCGCTGCAAGGGCGCGTCGTCGTCGGGGCCGACGGCGAGACGTGGGTCGGCGTGTGGGTCGACGCGCCGAGCGTCGTCGCGGTGCCGCAGGCGCGTGCACCGATGGCGGTGTCGCTGGTCGTCGACACGTCGGGCTCGATGGCGGGCGACAAGATCCGCAACGCGCAGATGGCGACGTCGAGCCTGCTCGAGTCGCTCTCCGACGGAGACCTCGTCTCGATCTACGGCTTCTCGAACGCGGTCACCGAGATCGCGCCGCCGACGATCGTGAGCGCGTCGACGCGCGGGATGCTGATGCAGCGCGTGAGCCTGCTGGTCGCGGGCGGCGGCACCAACCTCTACGGCGGGATGCAGGTCGGGGTGCAGCGCATCTCGCAGGCGCCGCCCTCGCATCCGGTGCGCCGCATCTTCGTCATCTCGGACGGGCGCGCGAACGTCGGCCCGTCGGATCCGCAGTCCCTCGGTGATCTCGCCGCGGGGGCGACCGAGTACGGCACGCAGGTGACCGCGATCGGCGTCGGCTACGACTACGATCCGCAGTCGCTCAACGCGATGGTCGTGCGCAGCGCGGGCCGCCTGCATCACCTCGGCGCGCCGCACCAGATGGCGTCGATCCTCGAGCAGGAGCTGTCGATGATGGCGCGCAGCGTCGCGCTGAGCGCGCACATCGAGATCGTGCCGGCGCCCGGCGTGATCATCCTCAGCGGCGCGACCACGGGCGCGGTGGTGGTCGACGGCCGACTGCGCTTCCCGCTCGGCTCGCTGGTCGCGGGGCAGCGCCGCGAGGTGCTCTTCCGGGTGCGGATGAACACCGCGCACATGGGCCCGCGCACCCTCGCGACGGCGCGCCTGGTCTACGAGTCGCCGACCGATCGCGCGCCGCAGACGCAGACCACCGCGATCCGCTACGAGGTCACGCGCGATCCTCGTGCGGTCTCCGCGCCGACGCCGCGGGTCGCCGCGATGGTCGCGCAGCACGATGCCAACGTCGCGCAGCGCCGCGCCGCCGAGCAGATGGCGCAGGGCCAGGCGCAGCAGGCCGCGCGC
>JALYRN010001290.1 GCA_030855295.1 Myxococcota bacterium
GTTCCGTCGTCCGCCGGCGCGGCCGCTCCCGCCGCGAGCGCGCCGCCGGCAGGAACCGCCGAGCGCGGTGATCCGGGCCCCACGCCGCCCGACCTCGCGCCGATCCGGCAGGAGTACGTGCAGCTCATGGACGAGATGGTGCAGGCGCGCTCGCGCGTCGCGATCGTCGGCCAGGAGCTGTTCCAGACGCGCATGACGATCACGGTGCAGGACCGCACCGGCGACGAGCAGACGCTGACGCACTTCACGCTCGAGCTCGATGGCACTCCGATCCACCGCACCGACGGCGAGATCGAGGGCGGCGAGCAGGGGCGTCAGGTCTTCGAGGGCGCGCTCGCACCGGGCCCGCACGTGCTGACGATCGACATGGAGCAGCGCGCACGGGACGACCCGGAGTACCGCACCACGCAGCGCGAGTCGTTCCGCTTCATCGTGGTGCGCGACCGGCTGAGCGAGGTGACGATCACGCTCGAGGACGACTCCGACATCGCGCGCTCGTTCCGCTCCGGCGGCGAGGGTCGGTTCGACGTGCGCACGCGGGTGCGCGTCGCCACGCGCGAGCTTCCGAGGAGCTGACGCATGCGGCGCGCGCCCGGCGTCTCGGCACTCGCGCTCGTCCTGACGCTCGGGACGGCGAGCGCGGCGACGTCGAGCTCCGCGCGCGCGCAGGACGCCGCGCCGCCCGAGGGATCTTCGGGCGCGAGCCTCGAGGGGTACTACGGCGCGCTCGCCGAGCGACGCCTGCTCGCCGCCGAGACCGGATCGATCGAGGCCCTCCGCGAGATCGTGCGCGGTGGTGAGCAGCTCGTCGTCGAGGAGCGCTGGGACGAGGCCGCGCTCGCGCTCTGGGAGGCGACCGAGTCGCCGCGCTTCTCCGACTTCGCCGAGACCGAGGAGATGCGGCAGGCGGAGTTCATGCTCGCCGGCGCGCTCGAGGAGATGGGCGCGCTCCGCACCGCGTTCCGCGTGCTCGAGCGCATCCTCGCGCGCGGCCCCGATGATCCGTACTTCGGACCGGCGTACCGACGCTCGGTCGACGTCGCGCTCGCGGGCGCCGATCTCGCGGGGGCGATCGCGTCGCTCGAGGGCGTCGGCGGAGAGCTGCCGCCCGATCCCGCGAACGAGCTGCGCTACCTGCGCGGGCGCGAGCGCTACGACGCGGGCGCGCTCGAGGCCGCCGACGCACAGCTCGAGGAGGTGACGCGGCGCTCGCGCTTCTACGCGAACGCGCAGTACCTGCGCGGCGTGATCGCGGCGCAGCAGGGGCAGCTCGACGTCGCCGAGGAGCGCTTCTGCTCGATCGCGAGCACGCCCGACAGCGATCGCTTCACGTTCTACGTCGATCGCCGGTACTTCGAGATCCGCGATCTGACGTGGCTCGCGCTCGGCCGGGTCGCGCACGAGGGGCGACGCCCGCAGGACGCGTTCTACTACTACTTCCAGATCCCGAACGACTCGGAGCGCGTCGCGGAGGCGCTCTTCGAGGCAGCGTGGTCGATGTACGAGGGCGGCGACGCGGAGACCGCGATCGATCTGCTCGATCAGCTCGGCGCGCGCTTCCCGGGCTCGCCGTTCGTCTTCGAGGCGGCGCTCCTGCGCGGGTACGTGCACCTGGCGCGCTGCGAGTTCGAGGAGGCCGATCGGCTCTTCGTCTCGTTCCAGCGTCGCTTCGAGCCGCTCCGCGACGAGCTCGATCGCATCCTCACGTCGCCCTCGCGGCGCGCGCGCGTGTTCGAGGAGCTGCTCGATCAGGGCGACCGCGAGCCGACGCCGCCGCCGGCCGAGGGAGCCGTCCTGCCGGAGCCCGATCCGCGCGCGCTGCTGCTCGGGCTGATGCGCGTCGATCCGAGCTTCTATCGGCTCTACGCCGAGGTGCGCACGCTCGACGCGGAGGCGGCGCGCGCGGCGAGCGTCGCCGATCAGATCGCGGCGATCGAGGTGCGCCTGCAGGGCAGCGAGGGTCCCGAGGCGGCGGCCGCGGCGGCCGATGCGCCCAAGGACGAGGCTGCCG
>JALYRN010000361.1 GCA_030855295.1 Myxococcota bacterium
GCTGCGGATGACACGCGCGCTCCGGCCCCGCGCGCGACCGCTCGGGTCGACGCGATCCGAGGAGCGCTCACGGCGGAGCAGCTCGCCTCCGCGATCCCGCGGGGCGCGCTCGACGCGTGCGACGCAGGCGATGGCGAGCTCCCGATCCGCATGCGGATCGCGCGCGACGGACGCGCGACCGCGCGGGCCCGGCGCGGAACCATCCGCGATCGCGCCGCGATCCTCTGCATCACGAGCGCCCTCGGCGCGCAGCGCTTCCCGACCACGACCGGCGTGACGCGCGCGACGATCACCGTGACCACCGCACGCTGAGATCTCTCGGGCGCGACGATCGACGGCTCAGAAAGCGCGACGGCCATCGCCGCGTGGAGCGGGATGGCCGTCGGGGTCGGGCGCGGTCGATGCCGCGCGTGCGAGCTCGAGCTCGATTCAGGGCCTGCAGTCGGGGTCGGCGTGCGTGCCGTCGGGGAAGCGGCAGCCGCAGTCGCAGCCGTCGCCGGTGCCCTGGTACGAAGACGGGCACGACGAGGCGCCGCCCATGTCGTACTGGCAGAAGCTCGGGTGGTTGTAGCCGCCGTCGTCGTCGCCGTTCGCGTCGGGCGCCTTCCACTTGTTGGTGCTGCTGTCGGCGCACCAGTAGCCCGAGCGGCTGAGCGTGCGGTTGTAGACGAAGTTGTTCATCTGCATGCGGCTGTCGTCGTGGCAGTTGTGGCCGCTGCTGCCCGAGTCCCAGTCGTAGCCGGTGCCGCAGGTCTGCGCGGTCCACGTCGGGCGGTAGTCCGAGCCGACCGGCTCGGTGTACTGGAGCTGGCCGTCGCGACCCATGCCGCTGGCGCACTCGCCGTGGTTGCAGAAGTCGTGGGCGTGGGCCCAGTAGCCGAGCCACTCGTTGATGCGCGTGGCGCTGTGGTCACCGGCGCACAGGAAGATGCACTTCTTGTGGACGGCGACGTTGTAGTAGTTCCCGCCGAAGGCCCGACTCGCCTCGTCCTCGCCGCCGCTGGTGCCGTACGCGACGTCGCCGGTCTCGGCGTCGATCTGCAGGCCCTCGAAGTCACGCAGGTGCTGCAGGCGGCTGTCACGGCCCTCGCGGTACGCGCGCGGCAGGTCGGTGGCCGACTGGACCAGCACGTCGATCTCGGGAGTGAGCTCGGCCGCGCGCTCCTCGCCGAGCTGCGCGATGATGCCCTCGCGCAGCAGGTCGGCCGACGCGCCCGCCAGCATGAAGAGGTGCTCGTTCGACTCGCGGCTGGCGGGCTCGTCACTCTGCGCCTGCAGGGCCTCGCCCCAGCTCGGGTCGATCAGGTCGTCGCCGCCCTGACGGCTGTAGAACGCCGCGCCGTCGTCGCCCGTGAAGCGCGCGTCGATCTCGAACGCGGGCATGTCGGGCTCGTCGGGGTACGCGGCGGGCCGGCCGCGCAGCACCTCGGCGAAGAAGACGTCGTCACCCTGCCGGAAGGCGATCGAGAGCGAGCCCTCGCCGGCTTCGAGCACTGTCACGCCTTCGGCGAGCGCGGCGGGGTCGGCCGAAGCTGCCGTCTCGACTGCGCAGCCAGTGAGCGCCAGCGCGCCGGTCAGAGCTCCCATCAGGATGAGTGAGTGTCGCATGTCGCGGCTCTAGAGCAGATTCCGTTCCATGCGAAATTGACTAGTAAAACGCGAATTTGCGGTCAGGATGCTAAAAAATTGGACAGCGGGCGTGTTCAATACATCGACGTTGTGCAAAATCAGAACGGTGTGGCGCCAGCGGCACGGGGCCTCGTGTCACCACCGGACTGGGACGGCGGGAAATTTGCTCCGCTGAGCCGCGATGGACGTTCGAGTCGTCATCCCTGGAGCGCTCGCACGGCTCGCAGGGCGCATCGCAATGCGTGGTCATTCGCCACGCCCCCGGCGATTCCGACGCACGGGCCACGATCGCGGCGCGGCGGGGGGATCGCACGATCCCGCCGTTCGCGATCGTCGTCGTCGTCGCGGAGGAGGTCGAAGCAGGCGAGCGGCTCGCGGTCGAGCGTGACGTCCTCGCGGCCGGCGCGATGGAGTGCGTCGCGACGCTCGGCCCGCGGGTGATCGATCGAGCGCGTGCGCGGTTCGAGCTCGTCCAGCGCGCGCTCGCGGCGATCGAGGGGCTGCCGGTGGGGGTCGGGATCACCGACGCGCAGGGCCGGATCCTCGCGATGAACGCGGCAGCGCTGCGCACGCACGGGTTCGACAGCGTCGACGAGATGTTGGTGCACCTCGCCGAGTACCAGAGCGAATTCGAGGTGTGCGATCGCGACGGAACGCCGCTGCCGGTCGAGGAGTGGCCGCTCTCGCGCGCGATCCGCGGTGAGTACGTCAGCGACTTCGAAGTGCGGCTCCGGCGCGCCGGTGGTCACGACCGGCTGGTCTCGTACATCGTGCTGCCGCTGCGCGAGGCGCCGTCGGCGGAGTGGTCGGACGGACGCGCGCTGCTCGTGTTCGTGATCCACGACATCACCGAGCGAGGCCAGGTCAATGCGCGCCGGCGCGAGTCCGAGGAGCGCTATCGCACGCTCTTCGAGAACGTCGACGACGGCTTCTGCATCATCCAGCTGATCATCGACGAGGAGGATCGAGCGATCGACTATCGCTTCGTCGAGGCGAACCCCGCGTTCGAGCGACACACCGGACTGTGCGACGCGATCGGGAAGACCGCGCGAGCGCTGGTGCCCGACCTCGACCAGCGCTGGTTCGAGCTCTACGGCGCCGTCGCGCGCACCGGCGAGCCTGCGCGCTTCACCGAGCACGCGCCCGCGATGGGCCGGTGGTTCGAGGTCTCGGCGGTGCGGGTCGGCCCCGCCGAAGAGCGCATGGTCGCGCTCCTCTTCGCCGACATCACGGAGCGGAGAGACGCGGAGCGCCGCCTGAGCGAGAGCGAGGCGCGCGCGCGCGCGGCGGCCGTCGCGACCGAGGCCGAGCGCGGCGTGCTGGACGCGATCCTCGCGACGGCGCCGGCGCGGATCATGCTCGCCGATGCGAAGGGACGTCCCGTGCGGATGAACCCTGCGAGCGAGGCGCTGTGGGGGCGCAGCCCCCGCACCGAGAGCATCGGCGAGTACACGCAGTGGAAGGGCTGGTGGGCCGACGCGTCGGAGCGTCACGGGCGCCCGCTCGAGGTGCACGAGTGGCCGATGTCGCGCGCGCTGGGCGGAGAGACCGTGCGCGACGACGTCGTCGAGATCGAGCCCTTCGACGCGCCGGGCACGCGGCGCACGATCGTGGTCTCGGGGGCGCCGGTGCGCGACGCCGAGGGGCACGTCATCGCCGGCGTGGTCGCGCAGATGAACATCAGCGCGCTGGTCGAGGCGGAGCGGGCGGTGCGCGAGAGCGAGCGGCGCTTCCGCGCGCTCGCCGACAACATCGCGCAGCTCGCGTGGATCGCCGACGACGACGGCTCGATCTTCTGGTTCAACCGGCGCTGGTACGAGTACACGGGCACGCGTCCCGAGCAGATGAAGGGCTGGGGATGGCAGAGCGTCCATCACCCCGACCATCTGGAGCGTGTCGTCGAGAAGTTCCGGCGCTACCTGTCCTCCCAGACCGTGTGGGAGGACACGTTCCCGCTGCGAGGCGAGGACGGCGAGTACCGGTGGTTCCTCTCGCGGGCGGTGCCGATCCGCGACGAGTCCGGCGCGCTCGTGCAGTGGTTCGGGACCAACACCGACGTGACCGAGCAGCGCGAGGCCGAGCAGGCGGTGCGCGAGGCGAGCCGGCGCAAGGACGAGTTCCTGCAGATGCTCGCGCACGAGCTGCGCAACCCGCTCGCGCCGCTGCGCATCGCGGTGTCGTTGCTCGCGAACGTCGGCGCGACGGACCCGATGCTGGAGCGCGCGCGCGCGGTGATCGACCGCCAGGTCACGCACCTGACGCGGCTGGTCGACGATCTGCTCGACGTGTCTCGGGTCGCGCGCGGGCACATCGAGCTGCGGCGGGAGCGTTGTGATCTCGGCGCGCTCGTTCGTCAGACGATCGACGATCACCGCGCGCGCTTCGCGGGTCGCGAGCTCTCCGTCGACGTGCCGAGCGAGCCGCTGTGGGTCGACGGCGATCCCGTGCGGCTGGCGCAGGCGCTCGGAAACGTCCTGCACAACGCGGCCGAGTTCACGTCGCAGCGCGAGCAGGTGCGGGTGCGCGTCGCGCGCGCGCCCGACGAGCCGGTCGCGATCGTGCGCATCGAGGACACCGGCGTGGGCATGGACGAGGCGCTGCTCGCGCGGCTGTTCCAGCCGTTCAGCCAGGCGGACCAGGGGCTCGCGCGCAGCAAGGGCGGGCTCGGGCTGGGCCTCGCGCTGACGAAGGGCTTGATCGAGCTGCACGGCGGGACGATCGAGGCGCAGAGCGAGGGGCCGGGGCGCGGCGCCGTCTTCACGGTCCGCGTGCCGCTCGCGCCCTTGCCCGAGCGCGAGCGCCCGATCGGAGAGGACGCGCCGGAGCACGAGCCCGCGGCGCGCGCCGAGGGCCTCCACGTCGTCGTCATCGAGGACAACGTCGACTCCGCGGAGATCCTCGCGTCGGCGCTCTCGATGTTCGGCCATCGCGTCGAGGTCGCGTACGACGGACGCACCGGGATCGAGACCGCGCGCGCGGCGCGGCCCGACATCGTGATCTCCGACATCGGGCTGCCTGGCGGCGTCGACGGCTACGAGGTCGCGCGCACGCTGCGCTCCGATCCGGCGCTCGGCTCGGTGTTCCTGATCGCGCTCTCGGGCTACTGCCGCGCGGAGGATCGAGCGCGCTCGCGGGACGCCGGCTTCGACGCGCACCTGGCGAAGCCGATCTCGCTCGAGGAGCTCGAGTCGTTCCTCGAGAGGCCGGAGCCGGCGCAGGAGACGGACACGTCGTCGCCCTGATCGCTCGCGCGCGGACGCGCTCAGAACGTGATGCCGAGCCCGTCGACCCGGGCGCGGACCGCGGGCGTGGCGGCGCCCCTCGAGGGCCGGTTGGCGAGACCGACGATCAGCGTGATCCATCCGGTGATCTGGAGCGTCGACGCGAGCGCGCCGTAGGCCCACCACACGCCCGACCAGCGCGACGCCAGCGGCGCGACGAGCGGCCCGACGATCGGCACGAGCTCGAGGAGATAGAAGGCGGGGCTCTCGCCGAGCCCGAAGAGCGCGAGCATCGGCGCGATCGTCGCGGTCAGTGTCCAGGCGACGAAGATGCCGGTGGCCCCGTGCGCGATGAAGCGCGGGCGCGGCTCCTCGAGCGACTGCGCGAGCCGCGCGGCGGCGTCGGGCGTCGGCACGTATACGGGCGCGAGGGTCGATCCCGCGGGGCGAGGTGTGGTGATCGCCGGGGTGGCGATCGCGGGCGACGCGGTGAGCATCGGCGGCGCGCATTCCTCGCCGTGCGCGACCAAGGGTGAAGGGCATGCCGGCACGCCGGCGCACGACCGCGAGTCGTCCGACCAGACCTGAAGTGGCCAGCAGCAACGGCCCGCGGTCTCGGGACCCGAGACCCGTCCTTCTTCGCACGCCGATGCCTGCGCGTGCGCGTGCGATGGACCCAGCGCGGTCGCGATCGATGCCGCGATCGCGACGGACGCGAGCGCGCCCCGCGGCGCTCCGGCGATCGAGAAGACAAGACCGAGCATCCGCCACTCCCCGCTCGGCGTCGCGATCGCGAAGCCGTCGCGAGGTCGCACTGCGGCTCGCGTGCCAGCCGACGAACCGCACGCCTTCGCGGCGCGCCGTGCGCGATCTCGGAATCGGCGATCATCGCTCCCGTCGCGATGGCGCGCGGTGGCACAGCGCCGCGCCCGACGGCGACGCATGCAGCGTCTTCGCGAGCCGCACCATCGGCTCGGATCGAGCGCGCGGATGATCGAGATCGAGGTCGAGCGCCGGATCGGAGAGCACTTCGAGCGCGAGCGTGCGCGCCGCGCCGCCGAGTGGGCGGAGCGTCGAGCCGGCCAGCGCGAGCGGATGCGCGCGATCGGCATCGACGACGCGACGCTCGAGCAGGTCACGCCGGCGATGTGCGCGATGCGCAACGCGTTCCGCGAGGCGTGGCGCTCGGGCCGATCCGCGAGGAGGTCGAGTCGACCCTCGGTCCCGAGCGCGTGGCGCGCCTCGAGGAGGAGGGCGGCATGCGCGCGCTCGGCGGCGCGATCGAGTGCGAAGACGACGGTGCGCCGCGGGCGAGCCGATCTTTGGACAGCCGCTGAGCGCTCACTCCGATCGCGCCGGGAACTCCGTCTCGATCATGTGATCGAACCACGACGCCGGGCGGTAGCCGCTGCTGCGCCCGAGCTCTTCGCCGCGGTCGAACACGATCAGCGTCGGCGTCGAGCGCACGTCGAGGCGCGCGAGCAGCTTCGGATCCGCGTCCCCCGTCCCGATCTCGACGAGGCGCACACGCCCCGCGTGGCGGGTGGCGACCTCGATCAGCACCGGCTCGAGCTTCTTGCACGGCCCGCACGACGCGCTCCACACGTCGACGATCACCGGCACGTCGCTCTTCAGCACGAGCTTGCGGAAGGTCTCGAGATCGCGGACGCGATCGGGGAGCACCTTCTTGCCACCGCCGCCGAACAGTCGATCCAGGAGTCCCATGAGGCGCACCATGATCCGCGTCCTGCGCGCGCTCGAAGCGGAGGTGTGTCGATCCACACGACCCGGCGGCGTAGGCTTGGCGCCATGAGCCGATCGAGCAGGCGGAACGTGCTCAAGGTGATCGCGGCGAGCGCCGCCGCAGCGGCGGGCTGTGCCCCGCCGGCCGGCGG